>NZ_DBLXSO010000004.1:0-92084 GCF_057878315.1 Jutongia sp.
TTTAAGATGTGATTCACATCTTTTATTAGAATTTTCAGGGTTGTTTTACTGTTCAATTATCAAGCTTCTCTCAAGCGTTCCCGCTTGTCTGTTGTTCGCTTGTCTTGCGCGACAACGATATATATATTAGCACGCTTTCTCGATGTTGTCAACACTTTTTTTAAGTTTTTTTATTTTCTGCAAGCTCTCGTCTTCCGACCGTCTTTGCAGAAAAGATTTCCTTTCGAAAATCAAAACTCGTCAGTGTCACCAACGAACTTGCGGTGCACAACACAGTATGAATCAACTTACTGTGTAACGGAGAAGGAGGGATTTGAACCCTCGCGCCGCTATTAACGACCTACTCCCTTTCCAGGGGAGCCCCTTCAGCCTCTTGGGTACTTCTCCAGGCTGATCTAACACATAATATTGTATTAGTTCTTTTATTCTCCCGGCTGCATTTGCCAGAAAAAAATTGCACGGTGTCGATATGACTCCGGGCAATAATAACGGAGAGGGTGGGATTCGAACCCACGCGCCCTTGCGGACAAACGGTTTTCAAGACCGCCTCGTTATGACCACTTCGATACCTCTCCACATATTCATTTGTGACGTCCGTCTTCCCGAACGCTGCTTGACAAGTATAACACCCGACACGATCTCCGTCAAGTCTTTTTTTTATTTTTTGCAAAAAAATTTAAAATCGAAAAGAGGACCACATTAATATGATCCTCTTGCTGTCAAAGAAGCCCAAAATGCCGGTTCCTGAATTTTGAGTCCTAGCATGTGCTAGGTGGGTAACCGCACATGTACTTCTGCCGTCCCAGGTAATAGGGCATGACATCCATACATAGATATAGGAATCCCTGTTCAAAAGTGTAGGTTCAAAATGTCAGGAGTGTCGCACACCCCAGGTGATTTCTTTTATAGATAGTATACTCAATTTGATTTCAAAATACAACACTTTCTGCAAAGTATTTTTTCCATTTTTTTGAAACTGCCTCTAGCACAGTTTGTGCAGTACCTCTGCCAGCCGTATCAGTTCTTCCTCCGTTGTATATCTTCCCACGCTGACCCGAACCGTTCCTGTATCTCCGGTTCCGTAAATGTCATGTACATATGGTGCACAATGATATCCGCTGCGCACGGCTATATCGTATTCCGCACTTAGGATGTCTGCCGTTTCCTCCGGTGTGTATCTTCTGAGACGAAATGACAGGATCCCCGTAAACTGCTCCTGAATACGGTGCGCCGGATAAAAACAGATTCCTCTCTGTCCGTGAAGCTCCTTCTGCAGCAATGCGATCTGATGCTGCTCTCTCTGCAATGTTTCCCGTGGATCAGGCAGAACCTCCAGTGCTTTTTTCAGTGCTCCGATCGCCGGTGCGTTACTGCTTCCGGCTTCATAACGTGCGCTTCCGGTCAATGGCATCTGCAGATTCCGGGAATCCACGCCGTTGCCTCCATACAGAACCGGCTCCGGCATTTTGCCGCCGCATACAATAAATCCTCCCGTACCAAACGGTCCGCCAATCCCCTTATGTCCTGCAAAAATTATAAAATCCGGTGCATCCTTTGTCAGCTCAACCGGAACGATACCAAGTGCCTGTGCCATATCTGAAATAACAACAGCACCCGCGGCATGTGCATATTGTGTTATCTGTTTCACCGGCAGGATATATCCGGTCACATTGCTGACCATCACCGCACATACAGCTTTGGGTGCATACGTCCGGAAAAGCTGTCTCGTCTGCTCCAGATCAATGTAACCATCCCCATCTACCGGAAGCAGCCTGATCTGAAGCTTATACCGCAGACGCAAAGTTTCTATCACACGGGCGATTGCATTGTGCTCATACGGCGATAAATACACAATATCCCCCTGCTCCCAGGATAGCCCTTGCAGCACTATATTACACGCCTGAGTTGCCGACGCGGTAAAATAGACATCTGAAGGATCATACCAGCCGGTCTGCGATGCTATTTGCGCCCTCGTCTCATCAATCAGCTTCTGTGCCTGCCGGCTTGCCGGATATGTTCCTCGTCCTGCATTGACGGACATTGTCCGAAACAGGCGATCCATTTCCTGATAAACACACTCTTCTTTTATATATGAGGTTGCTGCATAATCAAGATAGATCATTCTCTATCACCTCCTGCAGCACCCGGATCAAAACCGCTGCTTTCTCTTCCTGTTCCAGTGCATTTCTGGTCTCCCCGATCAGATAATGTATCTGCCGCTTCAGAAGCTGTGCCGTCTGCCCGTGCGATTCATGATATATTCTGCAGCTGATATCCTTCGCAGCTTTTTCGCAAATAACAATTTCCAGAGTCGGAGTCCCCAAATACTTTCCGCCAAGTTTCTCATTCATATAGTTTTGGAGCTTTCCGGCATAAATTTCAGCACTGTCCGGCTGAAAATACTCCATTGTAACCCCCATAAGCTGTTTTGCAAGCCTCTCGGTTTCTTCTACCGATGCCTCTCCACATATCTTCCCGGTGATTTCACAAAGTTCTTTCTGCAGTTTCGGATAGCAGGCTTCCAAAAGACTCTTCTGCGCCTGCAGTGCCTGAATGCATTCCTTTGCATTCTGTGCCAGCAGACAGTCCGGGATGTCCCGATAAAGGAAGGAAAAGAAACGATCTCTCTTCCGGCGGCATGCTCTGACAAATGCTTCCGTCTGCTTCCCGCATGCTCCGGCGCTCCCCATCGACCAGGTATACAGAGGAAGCTTTTGATACCAGTCCGCGATCCGGTCTGCCACTAACTTCGTCCTCTCAAACCTTCCGGTTTTGTCCAGTTCTTCCCGGTCAATGTCAAAAAGACCGGCAAGTTCCTCCTGATATTCCTGTGGATGCAGAAATA
The DNA here is from genome assembly GCF_057878315.1 of Jutongia sp. Taxonomy (NCBI): domain Bacteria; kingdom Bacillati; phylum Bacillota; class Clostridia; order Lachnospirales; family Lachnospiraceae; genus Jutongia; species Jutongia sp. The sequence goes on from NZ_DBLXSO010000004.1 coordinate 2,846, forward strand.
CATTTTCTATATATAACTCATAATTTGCCGGTTCCTTATCTGCATTATCCAGCGTCTTTCCACAGATCACCTGCTCTACCGCTGCGACGCGGAGCACGCCATCCAGCTTCTGTTCCATCAGCGCCACTGCAAGAAGAACAGGAATAATACCTCCCGGCAGACCATACGGAGGTGCTTGCAGTGTATTGTACAATGTCTGCAGATTTTGCGGACTCTTCCGTGCATCGTCTATAAACCGGTGAAACTGCAGCAGGATCCGATTCATGACAGGCTCTGCCTGTTTGTCTCCGTTCGCCCCGGTCATCTCTGCCACACAGCGGCAAAGACGCTCTTCCTCCATATAAGAGGTTCTCCTCTTATATCCTGTCGTCCGCCCGAAAATTGCATCAATAACTCTCATTCTCACCCGGCGCTGTGTCAGTGTCAAAGCATCTGCCATCAACGTTTCCATTCGAAGTAACGGTGTTTCCGGATAATATTGTTTGCTTTGCTCCCACATTATTTGCAGAAGACGGCTTATACTTTCGCAGGATACCGCACCCTTTCCGGCACGCACTGCCTTCCACCGTCCGTCCACCTTGCCGACAATGATCGCCGGATACGTACTTATCCGATCAATGACATTCTGAATTTCATCCGATGCTGTTATTTCTCCGCGAATCAGACAGATGACAGACTGTTTCCGCATACAGGACTGTTCCAGAACCGTCTCACATTCCTCCGGCGCACATTCCCTGCAGCGATATATCCGGCGCATTCCTTTCTCAATATAATACCGGCACGAAAACAGTATCATCCCATCCTGAAGAAGTTCAACCGATGTCCGGTCTGCCATTTTGTAGCAGGCTGCCATCTGTTCTTCCGGCAGAGACAGGTTCTGTTCCAATTTCCACTGCATTTTCCGGCCAGACGCACCTTGAATAATCTGTACGATTGCCTCATCCGCTCCGCCTGTCGTCTGTGCCGTCCGGTTAAGAAGCCAGGCAGACTCGAACCGTTCCAGATACGGATCACAGTGAAGAACCAGTTCTCCAAGCGGTGTCAGGAATGAGTGCTTTCCCGTCTGTGCCAGTCCCAGTTCTGTAAGCCTTGTTCCGATATTGCGCACAGTAACCGGTGCATGTCCGAGAATATCCGCCCCTATGCGTCCGTTTTTATCAAACAGCTCCGGTCGCCCCTGTAATTCGTGCATTGCTTTTATAAGCCATTCCATCTTTATATTATCTGTTTTCCTGTTCATGTTTGCTCCTCTGCTGCCGCGGAATTGAAAGGATTTTCCGGATATAACAGCCTCCACTAAAATAATTAATACATTTTCTGCATCGAAAACACTTTTCATCATTGATCCGGTAACCTTCTGTATCACAATGCAGTGCACCATGCGGACAAATTTCTTCACAGGCATGACAGCCGATGCACATCTGATATTTGGTGATCTGTGCTTCCACATATCTCCTCGCCTTGTCCCTGCTTTTCGTTCCCATTCTGTCTAAGGCTTCAACAACAATCTTGACCGCCATGTCACCCTCTCTTGCCTGCAGACGAAGAACCGGCATTTTATCCCGGTCAAGTACATAAACCTCACCGAGATGTCTGCTGCCGAGTTCTCTGTGGATCCACCCAAACGGCTTCCACAGTTCAAAAAACGAAGCGGTCACCGGACGTGTCAATTCATAACGATACGCATCCGCTTCATTGACACAGGGCGTATACGAAACGACCGACTGTTTTGCATGCGCAAGACCGTATCCTCCCAGTCTCGCTTTCCATTGTCCGGTGCGGACATACTCTTCCGGATCCTTTTTATTTGTTTTGACCGCAAAATCAAGAAGCAGCCGCTTAAAGCTGCGATGCTGCTGCGGCATATAAATCTGTGCCAATATTTCTGACCATGTACTGTTATTGGGACAGCACCAGCATCCCACTCTGGCATATCCCAGACGATACGCCTGATTAAAGTCAATCCCTGTTGTGGCAATATACAGCCATACATCAAAGTCCTGCCAGTCGATGATCGGCGATGCTGTGATCTGTCTGCCAATCTTGTTTTTATGAGATGTTCTGTCATATTTCCGACGCCCATAAGACTCTGCCCGCCGGATTCCCTGAAAGGACAGGATCTCTCCTTCCGGGAAACACATTTCCAGCCGCCGGTTTAATGCGCTTGTTTTGAATACCGTACAGCACCAGCGCATGACTCTGCTCGGTGGCCCCAGTATTTCACAAAGTGCTTCAAACTGCTCGCCCCTGCTTTTTGCATCAATAAAATAGATATCCGGATGACCTCGTCTGTAACGCCGGATGTATTCCAGTGTCTGCGGAAGTTCTAAGGTAGTATCCGCAAATCCGTGCATCAATTCCATTCCCAGCGCACGGCGCACCAATTCTGCTACAACTGTAGAATCTTTTCCGCCACTGAACGAAACATAGCATTTAGAAATACCATACCGCTCCACGCTGGTTCGGATATAATCCACGGCTTCTGTTTCAAGTTCGCAAAACCGCCTGCAATTAGCTCGCACAAACCGTTCCCGCATCCGGTCAAACTCCCGCGTGTCAATATTTCGGAATGCCTCCGGTATCTTCTGTGCTGCCCGACGGATCTGTCCCTCTGACAGCTTCGTGATCTCTAACGGCAGCCTCAGTCCATCCGCATAATAAATGCCTCCCCCGTTCCACACACTGCTGTGGTCATATGTACCGGGCTCTGCCTCCATCAAAAGCTCCAGAAGCCGTTTTTCCTCAGGGAATACTATACGACAGTCACGTACAAACTCCTCCGCAGGCGCATGGCACAGCGGACAGTTCTTTTCATACAACGGTATCCGGCAGTGTGTACACCAGTAAAGCCGCGATTCCACTTCAACGTGATCCCGGCTTTTGCATATCGGACAGACTGCCTCCTCAATCAGCAGATACGATGCAGCTGCTTCCCGCCCATCTGTCCTCTCCTGTTTTCCCTGTCCATGCCTTCCGTAACACCGGTATGTCAGCATCCCTTTCTCCATTCTTCCGATGATCTGTCATAAAAATCATACGGATCCACCTTCAGGTAACTGCAGATCGCCAAAAACTCCGACGCATTCAGTCCTCTTTGCACCTTTCCGGAAAGAATCTCTCCTGCAACGCCCGTCTTTCCGGCAATTTCCTCTGCCGAAAGATGATGCTTTTGTATATAGTCAACCACTCGATGCGTTATTTCCATGCCTTTCTCTCCTCTCCATTCACAGGGATATTTCATTTTTTCCATTATATCCTCGTTTAAATAGAATTTCAACGCATAGTATTCCCTTTTAAAGAGAATTTTATGTATTACGCACATTTTGAGTGCAGGATTTCTTGACAATGTCATTTTTCGTTTGATAGTATAAATGTAAATAGGGTAAATACTCAGATGGATCGGAGATTCTTATGAAAAATCCAAAAATTGCTGAAAAATTAAAAGAATATCGTAAAATAAATCATTTATCTGTCGATGAAGTCGCAGCTTACCTGCGTGAAAAGAATATTGATGTTGCCACAAAGACAATTTACGGCTGGGAGAACGGACAGACACAACCCAGTGCTGATAATCTGATACATCTGTGCCGCTTTTATAATATCCAGAATGTTCTGGCTGCTTTTGGGTATCTGCCTTCCGGCACAGAGCTTCCGTCTCTTTCCAATCAGGAATACAAGCTGATCGAGGCATACCGGAACCATCCCGACATGCAGCCCGCAATAGATAAGCTTCTTGATCTTAATACGGCAGAGACTCCAGAAAAGCCAGAGACTGAAACGTATGATGCAGATAATGTTCATAATAGTGTGTCATAAATTCTGAAAGTTCTTTTTCTATCTGTTCCGAAACACGAAATGTAAATAAACGCTCTAACGGTGTCGTCACTATAAACTGCAGCGCATAAACTGCGTCCGGACTAAGGCGGTATCCCTTTTCCCTCTGCTCTGACATAAACTTCGCAGCGCAGCTGTCACAAAGAAATCCACCTCTCGAAAAATAAACGCGAAGATTCCCCTGTGATGTTTTACATCCAAGACATTGAAACAATTCAAGTGCTTCACCCTCGATCTGCATCATACGCATCTCGTAGATTACCCGGACAAGCGGCAGTGAAATCTTTCCCCTGGTCATTGCGCTGCATGCCACATACAGAAGCAGAAGTTCATCCGGTGCCTCAACGTTTTCTCTTGTAAAATACCTTGCAAGCTCCGCAAAATAAGATGCATAGCAGAGAGTGTCAAAATCATCTGCTATTCCCGCAAAAAACTTCTTAATCTGCGCAGACTGCACGTTATAGGAGCTTCTGCCCTCGTACAGTCGATAAGTACCAAAAGTAAAAGGGATCGCACAGGCAGAGACTGCGCTGTTGACTCTTCTTGCTCCTGTGACAAAGGCAGAGATTCTCCCGCGTTCTTTTGTCAGCAGCTCTATTCGTTTGTCATATTCCTTTACCGGAGATGCCGTCAGCACCATTCCGGTCACTTCTATCAGCTCCGCCGCCATACCGTGCCTCTACCCTGTTTTCTGTCATCGTCCCGTCAGGACTATGTTCCCTTGTGTTATCATTCTGTCTTGCTCTGCAGTAATTCAGATAATCTTCTATACGTCCGCTTTCCATAAAACAATCCCATCGATTCGGTAATTCCATGATCCGTTCTCCTTTGCCCGTTACTTGACTGCAGGCATTCCTGCCGTCTATTCTTAGGATGGCAAAACGGTCTCCCGGATATACTGGAAGCTTATGGAATCTTCTATATGCCCTTATACACAGCGCGCTTCGGACCGCTTGTTTTTAGAAGCTTTTTGTATTTGGTACGGACGGAACGCGGCATCACAAACCGTATCCCGGATGCCGTGGAACGAAATGCATCATCACCCACTTCATTTAATTTCCTGCCCTGAAATGTAACCTTTCCAAGCTTTCTACAGCCCTGAAATGCCCCATACTGGATCCTTGTTACATATCTTCCGACCGTGACATTTTTAAGCTTTCTGCAACCCCGGAATGCTTCAAAATCGATCATTTTGACATCATAATATATGTCCTGCACACAGATCTTGGCAGGAATACGGATTGCAGTTTTGCTCTGAGCGGCTTTCGTACAGCCGATCAGATTTGCATGTGTTCCGGTATACTCGTAGATCAGTCCCTTTTTGGTAATCTTTTGCTGAACCGGTGCATTCATCACAGACATCGGCGGTTCCTGAGTCGGACTCACACTCGGACTCGGTGCTGCCGATGCAGATGCAGAAGCGGACGGACTTGCCGAAACAGAAGCGGACGCTGTGGAGGTTGGTCTTGGCGTTGTCGTCACCGCCGGTGTTACCGTAACCGCTGCTGCCGCTTTCTCCTCCGTTGCGCCTGACGGCATTGCTGCTGCCGCAAGAAACGCTGTCAGCACACCTGCTGCAAAAATATATTTTAGCTTTCTTTGAAACATCGTATTATTCCTCATTTCCCTCTGAGCGGTAGCCAAAATTCTTAATCAGAAAATCACTGTCCCGCCAGTCCTTTTTGACCTTTACCCAGAGCTTCAAATTCACTTTACAATCTAACAGTGCCTCGATATCCTTTCGGGCATCGGTACCGATCTTTTTGAGCATAGAACCCTGCTTGCCGATAATGATTCCCTTATGGGAATTGCGCTCACAGACGATCGTTGCATCAATATCGATCAAAGTTCCGCCCGGGCGCTCCTTCATCCGGTCGATTGCCACGGCAACACCGTGCGGAATCTCATCACTTAAGTTACGCAGAGCCTTCTCGCGGATAAGCTCTGACACGATCTGGCGCTCCGGCTGATCTGTGATCGTATCCTCATCATAATACTGCGGACCTGTCTCGAGATACCGGAACATGGATTCCAACAGCTCATCCGTATTCTCTCCCTTCAATGCCGATACCGGAATGATCTCCGCAAAATCAGCAATGTCCTTATAAGCATCGATAAAGGTTAAAATCTCTGCCTTTGCTACCGTGTCGATCTTATTGATCACAAGAAAGACCGGTGTCTTGACCTTGCGAAGCTGCTCTGCGATATGGCGCTCTCCCGCGCCGATAAAGGTCGTCGGCTCAACGAGCCAGAGGATCAGATCGACCTCCTTAAGCGTACGCTCCGCCACCGAAACCATATATTCTCCGAGCTTGTTTTTCGCCTTGTGAATGCCCGGTGTATCCAGAAAGATGATCTGTCCACGCTCATCTGTGTAGACAGTCTGGATCCTGTTACGGGTGGTCTGCGGCTTGTTGGAAGTGATCGCGATCTTCTGTCCGATTATCCGGTTCATCAGCGTTGACTTTCCTACGTTCGGACGGCCGATCAGTGTCACAAAGCCGGACCGAAACTCCTGTTTTTTTGCCATGGTACTCCTCCATTTTATATTTTATAAGGTTAGTAATTTATCAAATAAGTCTTTCTCTTCCCTGATGTGGTTCTCATTACCGATCACGCAGATGCTGCCGGTTGAAGCGATCGCCTCTGCCATATCTGCCACAGCACGGATATCCTCTCCGGAACATGCCAGAACCTGATCTCTTTCCTCCTGCAAAACCTCCTCCGGGATCTCAGAAAGATAAACTCCCATAGAGCGCTTGCCCTTTGCTGCCGGCGGCTTCGGGGTATCCAGTCCGCTGATCGTTCCGATAATGGTCTTGAGAAGCTCTCTCTCCTCGGCATCAAAGCTGCGGAGATAATCTGCCGCCTTCCGGTATGCCTCGAGTGTACTTCCAAGACCCGGATCACGGTAGGAAGTAAAGAAGCCCTCGCCGTTACGGATGAGCTGGCAGGATACGCCATAGGCACCTCCCTTGACACGAACCTCATTCCAGAGATAACCAAAATTGAGCAGATGGCGCGCCACATCCAGCACACCACGCTTAATGCCGCTCATGTCCTTACACTGACCTGCAATCGCAACATACTGTACCTCTGCCGGTGTCATAATACCTTCATTAACCGGTTTAAGCTCCATAACAAACGGTGTCATCACATCATTAAGACTGCCGCCCTCTGCCTCCTGTTCAAATGTATCCAGACGTTTCAGGAATGCCGGAAGCTCCTTCTCAATTTCCTTTAATCCATTCCGGTCTGCCGTACAGGATATCGTCAGTCCGGAGCGGGTAAATATCTTCTTCATCAAGGCCGCACAGCCCTTCTGCAGACGTTCCTTTTCTTTATCAAACTGATCGTCCAGCTGTGCCAGATATTCATAATAACCGTATCCGCCGTAGCGGTCACTGAGCCAGTCCACCTCAGAAAGATGGGACATCGCACGCACCATTGCAGCCTGATGACCTGCTGACATCATGCTCACCTTCTTACGTGAGCGTGCCTCGGCAACAACCTCACGCAGATGTTTCTCATCCGCAAAGCTTGTGGTAAACATGATCTGTGCCATCAGATCAAGAGCCTCGGAAAGCTTGCTGCGAAGCACCTTCGTGCTTATCTCAAAGCGTACACGGCAGGCATCCTCTCTGCCATAAAGACGATAGAAGTTCACGTCCGCACCGATGCCGCCGGTATGGAAATTGATCTCTGTATCCAGACTGCTGTAGCTGTAATCCTTTGTATCCATATAGCCAAGCAGCGTCTTAAGGAAGCTCATCTGCGGCATAAATTCCTTACAGTCATCTACGTCAAACAGCAGATCAAGATATACGATATCATTGGTATGAATGTCATGGTGCATCACCGGAACATTTTCAATCTTGCACTCCCTGTTATAGATCGGCGCGATCTTCTTATCAATATCTTCTCTGGAAAGCATCGGGATCTTCTCCAATACCTCCTTTGGAGACGGCTCCTCCTGATATGCCTTTAATGCTTTGGTATCCTCGATCAGCTGCGCAATCTCTTCGTCAGATAAAGATGCCTTATAGGCTGCCAGACGATCCTTTTCCTTCTGCTCTGCCTCGGCAGAAAGTCCGTTTTTCGGCTTCATTTCCACAAGAACAGCATGCGGGTTGTCGATCAGATACTTCCGGATCAGTTCTTCATAATAGCCGGTTCCAAGCTTTTCACGTAGAAATTCATAAGCACTCCGGAAGCAAAGTGCATCATACGGCATCTTATCATCATACAGCCAGGTCTTCATCGTATTGAGACCATAGATCAGTCCCTTTGGGAACATTCCGTAATCGGCTTCTCTTTCCTTAAATTCCATTGCATTGATCGCCGCCTCCAGTGCTTTCTGATCAACGCCCTTCTCCACCTGCTCCTGCAGAGTGCTTTTGATAATATCATAAAATCGCTTGCGCTCACCCGCTTTGGCATTCTGGGTGGTCAGAGCAAAATAGCTCTGGCGCAGAATATCGCAGAAATCAACATCGATGTCCGTTCCGATCCCGGCATCCAAAAGTGCCTGCTTGAGCGGTGCGCCCGGCATCTCTGCCAGAACATACGCAAGCACCTCAAACGCCTTGCAGGTCTTGACATCAAGCGTAATATCCATAGCTGCCGCAAAGGCATAGTAAGTCTTTTCGTCACTGTCCTCATTTTCGGACACTGCATACTCGGTCTCAAGCGACTTCATCTGCGTAAACGGCTTCTGCAGAGGGATCGAAGAATCCAGCTCGATTGCAGGGAAGTCCTTCAGGTAATGCTGATCCATCCACTCGAGACGCTCCTCAATGTCCATGTTACCATAAAGATAAATATAGCTGTTGACCGGATGATAATAATGACGGTGAAAGTCAAGATACTCCTCATAAGTCAGATCCGGGATATTCGCCGGATCTCCGCCGGATTCATTGCCATAGGTATTGTCCGGAAAGAGCCCGTTCATCACAAAACGCTCCAGTTTTCCGTCCGCAGAGGAGAATGCTCCCTTCATCTCATTGAACACAACACCGTTATAGGTGACCGGTTCATCCGGAGCATTTAACTCGTAATGCCAGCCCTCCTGTTTAAAGATCTCCTCATGCTCGTAAATATTCGGATAGAATACTGCATCCATATAGACATGCATAAGATTCTGAAAATCCTTGTCATTGCAGCTTGCAACCGGATACAGGGTCTTGTCCGGATATGTGGTTGCATTGAGGTAGGTATTTAAGGAGCCCTTTACTAACTCCACAAACGGATCCTTCGCCGGAAACTCTCTCGAGCCGCACAGAACCGTATGTTCAATAATGTGCGGTACACCGGTCGCATCCTTTGGCGGGGTACGAAAGCCAATGGAAAATACCTTATTCTCATCCTCATTGCTTAAAAACAAAACTCTCGCTCCACTCTTTTTGTGACGCAGTGCCAGCGCTATGCTGTCGATCTCAGGAATGGATGCTGACTGTTCCAGTGTATATGTCTCCGGTATTTTTACCTCTTGTACGTTTTTGATCCTTGATGCCATAAAAACCTCCATCTATCATTTTGCAAAGTTTCTCTATTTATACTATACCCAAAATCTGTAAAAAAGTAAAACGAAAAAAACGACCGGATACAACATATTTGTGTCCGGTCGTTTCTTTGGATTAATTACAATATTCAATATAAGTCATTAAAACGACGGTAAGCTTCGTCCCACTCTCCGGTATCCTGCGGCAGATACTGCGCCGTCTCAAAGGAAGCAGCAAGAATATCGCATTTCTCAGCGCGTGTCTTGTAGGCGCCGAGTGCATATAACTGTTCCATTACATTACCGACTGCCGTTGCTTCACTTGCTCCGGTAATAACAGGGATTCCGAGTGCATTGGCGGCAAACTGGTTGAGTACCTGATTCTGTGCACCGCCGCCAACAATATAAAGCTTCTCCTCCCAGATAATATAGGGCTTCAGACTCTGATAAACCTGGCGATAACGCATTGCAAGACTCTCCAGGACGCAGCGCACCAGAGCTCCGTCTGTCTGCGGAACCGGCTGACCTGTCTTCTCACAGTAGGCACGAATCTTCTCCGGATAATCTCCCGGCTGCATAAAGTCGTCCGGGCGGATAAAGCTCTGCAGCGGCTTCTCTGCCGCCGCCATCTCATTCATCTGCGCAAAACTGTAGCTCTTGCCTTCGCGTTCAAAGCTGCGGCGAAGCTCCTGATTCAGCCAGAGTCCGATGATATTGACGGTCGGACGGTAGCCTCCGTCCCACGTACCCTCATTGGATATCTTGTCACGGATAACCTGTTCCCCGGTCAGCATGGTCTTGGCGGAAATCCCCATGAGAGACCATGTTCCGCTGGACAGGAAAGTAAATTCCTCTTCTCTTGCCGGTACGGCTGCCACTGCACATGCGGTATCATGTCCTGATACAGACAGAATATGAAGATTCTCCTGTCCAACCTCCTTAGCAATCTCCGGACGAAGTGGTCCGAGATCCTTTCCGGCATAATCAAGCGGTGCCAGAAGCTTCGGATCAATCCCAGCTTTCCGGATCAGCTCTGACGCCCATTTCTTCTCCTTCATATCAAGCAGCTGCGAGGTTGATGCAATGGAATATTCGCTGTGCACCACACCGGAAAACAGATACTCGATCAGGTTTGGCATAAACAAAAGCTTGTCAGCCGCCGCCATCTGCTCCGGCATTGCCTTGTTCAGATAACAAAGCTTGTAAAGTGTATTGTAAGCAAGACTCGCAATTCCCGTCTGCTCAAACGCATACTTTTCTCCGGCTTTCACTGCCTTGTCCCTGTCCTGTTCCTCCGGCACAAGACTTGCGAGTACATCATTCATGTTCTCCTCATCCAGTGCTGCATCACGGTAGCTTCCCGGCATACCGAGCAGATTACCCTCGCGGTCGATCATACCGCAGTCGACACCCCAGGTATCAAAGCCCACCCCCGACAACGGCTCTTTGCACAGGCGCATTCCCTCCTTCATTGCTTCATAAAGCGAAACAATGTTCCAGTAAGCACGTCCGTTTAATGTAGAAAAGTTGTGCGGAAAACGGTGTACCTCCTCCAGTGTGATCTTCGTTCCGTCGAACTTCGCAAGCATTCCTCTTCCGCTGCTGGCACCCAGATCAAATGCCAATACATTCATTGTCTCCATAATCATCCTCCCCATATTCTTCTATACATTGATTCCGTTTGTTTCACGCAGATACTGTAAAAATTCGCGTTCCGGCAAAGGCTTGGAATAAAAATAGCCCTGCAGAAAATCACCCTTTAACCTCTTGAAAATATCGATATGCTCCTGCGTCTCGATTCCCTCCGATATGATCCGTTTGCCCTCGGCATGGATCATCGGTACAAGCTGGTCAAGATATTTGTTCTCGCCCCTGCCATAGGACCACACAAGACTCTTGTCGATCTTGACATAATCCACCGGCAGACTCACGATACTACCGACATTGGAATAGCCGGTGCCAAAATCATCCAATGCGATCTTGGCACCGGAGGACCGCAGTGTCTCCAGTGTCTCCCGGATCTCCTCCTTATCCATAATGCCACTCTCGGTAATCTCCAGGTGCATTCTTGTCATCGGTATCCCGTATTCACCGGCAATCCGGATCAAATCCTGCGCCAGTTCCTCGTAACAGCACTGTACCGGCGAAAGGTTAATGTTGATATCATCAATTCCCATCTCAAAAATATGATTCTGTGTTGCAAAGATACAGGCCTTACGGTATATCTGTTCGCCGAGTGGGATGATATCCCTGTTCTCCTCCGCCACATGAATGAAAAACTCCGGATTGATAAAATTCTTATCCCTATCTTTCAGTCGTGACAGCACCTCCAGAGACGTAACTCGTCCCTTCTCCAACGAATAGATCGGCTGAAAATAAATCTCAATGCTGTCGTTGATGACCGCCTGCTCCACAAGCTCCGCAACCATCTGCTTCTCCTCCGCAGGCTTAACTGCATCATGTGTCAGCGGGATCAGCATTCCCGGCGTATGATGTCCCGGATGATCCGATCTGGCATAGGCGATTCTCTGCAGCAGCTCCTCCACCGTATCACAGCTGTCCTGAATATTTACGGCATAAAAACAATATTCGTGAACGATCTCTTCTCCATCGATCGTCCATATCTTCGGCATCACATCGACAAGCCTCTGATAAACTACCTTCGTCTCCTTCTCATTCGGAAGGATGATTGCAAAGGTTGATGCCGCAATATGATAAAAATCCTGATCGCCGCATTCTCTCTGCATCAGTTCCGCCATTGCCGCCTGGATCGCAGTCAGCTTGGAATCCTCGTACATCTCCGTCATCGCATTATAGTTGATAATACGGAGGATCAGTACAGAGCACTCCTCCTTATATACCATCTTCTCACGGACGGTTTCCTCAAAGCCGTGCATTTTGAAAAATCCGGTCACCTCATCCATATAATAGTCGGAGTTCTGGAGAAACAGATAACAACAAAACAAAACAACGCTGTTGACCGCATATGCGAACAGATAACGAGGAAAAAATACATACTGAAGGATCCTTGCTGTAACAACCGCTACGGGAATCGCAATGATCCAGCGCTTCGTCTTCTGCGGCACAAAGGATACTCTTCGCATCAGGATCCACGGTACCATCACATACAGCAGAGTGATCAGCGCAATACTGTAAAAGCCCAAACCTCTGTGATACATTCCCTGCTCATCATAGGTATATAAAACACCGGTAAACGGGGTGGTCATGATCAGAATAATTCCAATTACAAACGGAATGCACCATAACACCTTTCTGTCACGGATATAATCCAGCCGGTGCAAAAGCTCCATGGCGTACATGGAATAGACCACCGAATACACCAGCGATGCAATGAAAAGCAGAGTATGTGCGACAATTCCGGCGGTAAATGGAATCTGCTTCAGATCTGTAATTCCACAGAACACATCACAAGCAGCAGTCACGACTCCCAGCACCATCAGCCAGAAGAACAGACTGCTTCGGTATACCCGTAAATGTCTCTGTCGAAAAAATACCAGCGTGGCGGCAAGCATAAATGTCAGAGCCGCAAGCTCATAATGTATCTGAACCTCCATCACATTTCCTCCATGTAACTATGTATCTGCTCCGGTTTCATCAAACCGCCGTAATACTTCCCCTGAAGATAGGAAATCTCTCCCAGCTTCTTTACCTTCTCATAATGCTGCCGATCCTCAATGCCCTCCAGGCAGATCTCCCAGCCATTATCCCTAAGCATCTGGATCTGATATTCCAGAACATCACTCTCTCCCTGACAATATCTTTCCACCATATGCTCACTGATCTTAACAACACGAAATGGCATCTTCATGATTCCCTGCAGATTGCAGACATTGTCTCCATACCTGTCGAGCACCACTGTAACACCCTCCTCCATCAGATGCGCAATATGCTGCTCGAGCCGTTCAAACGGTACACTCATATCCTCGGTCATTTCCAGACATAACCGATTGAGCGGAAACTCATACTTTTTAGAGAGAAACCTGTACTCCCTCACTACTGTTTCAGAACTGATATGAAGCGGTGTCACATTAACGACAAGCTTCTTAAAGCCGTGCTCTAAAATTCTCTCGCGCATCGCCATCTCCATCGCACTTTCCAGAGTAATGCGTCCAAGCTCTCTGACATAGCCCATGTCCTTTGCCACTGCCCAGATTGCCCCCTCCGGTATCCATCTGCCGTTCTCGCGAAGCATGTAAAGCTTTGCTTCCACTGCATGTCTCTGCCCGGTATGTGCATCAACGATCGGTACGATACATACATCGCATCGTTTCTCCTGCATGATTTTCTTAAGCATGCGTGCGATCTGAAGCTCGAGATCGATAGTCCGCTTAACCTCTCCCTGATAACGCAGGAGCTGTCTGTCGTGAAGCTGGTCACGAAGCATTTTCTTCATGCTGGCAACCATCTTGTAAAACTCCGCCTGATCATATGCCGCCTCGTCGAGCGTCAGCATATAAAAGCCATAGGAGATCGGTATGCTCTTATTATGAATACGAACCTTTGACGGAAGGATCTGCGCAACTGCCTTATAAAGCTGTACACTCTCTTCCTCACGTTTCTGCAAAACCGCAAAATCCGCTCCATGAATATGAAACTGATTCTGTCTGCCGCCATAACGCCGGAGAATAGCACCGATCTCGCCCATAACATCAGCAAGCTCATCCTCCTCGCAGATTCCCATAATGTTCTGATAATTCTGTATCGTGATAAACAGACAGCTGAATCTCTGCCGGTACTTGAACTTTTCCTGAATGACCTTCCTGAAACCCGCTCTTGAGAACCCACCGCTGATCCGGTCAGAATAGCGGTCCAGATTCTGATACAGCAGATAGCACACAAAGATCATAAATGCCATCGCATAAAACATCAGAAGAATCGAGTTCTTCATCAGAATAAACTGAATAACCACAGACAGGTCAAACACAAGGCATAATATCAGGCAGGAAATGCCTCTGTGTATCCACAGTCCCGTTTTCCTGCTGAATGCCACAAAGCATGCCCCTGCAAAGTAAATATTGACAACGATCAGAACAATTGCCTCCAGGCTGCCTGCATGGTAATGTCCCTGCCGGTCATAATAAAAGATCAGATGTGTCACCGGGCTGGTCACATCCAGTATCGTCACAACAGCAGCCGGAAGGATCATTTCGAGGCTCCGGACGCTCTTAAGAATAAGACGGTGTCCACTGAGCGCATGCCAGTACTGAAAATAAAGCATAGCGATCCCCATCATGGCAACCGCCGGAATCACTGAACTTAAGTTATAAACATAAAAGGAACCCGGAAAAATATATTCCCGCAGAACACGAACTGCCACATCAAGAAATGTAAACAGAAGTCCGGCCCGAAGCAGCTGGTCAAAACAGCGGTTCATATAAAGATCCAGCCAGTTTTTCTTCTTGTAACTGACAGCGATCACTGCGAGAAAGATCACTGCTGCCACTTCATACGCACACTCAGTCCTCATGAGCTCCTCCTTCTGCCATTTCTTTCTTCAATCGATTAAGATCCGCCCTGCTACTCGTCTGCAGCACTGTGCTGAAACAGATTGTACCGGTTCTTGCCGGAACGCTTTGACAGATACAACGCCTTATCCGCCTTCTGATAGATCGTTAAGAAATCCTCTCCGTCCACCGGTGCGGATGCGATTCCGATACTTGCCGAAACCTGAACACTCTTGTCACCGCTGACATACTCTTCCTTGAGAATGTCACAAAGCTTATCGCCTTTCTGTGTCATATACTCGGTCAGATTGTCAAGGTCAAATGCATCAAAGGATGCACACACGCTGAACTCATCGCCGCCAAGACGTCCGATCAGTGCCTTGGCAGGAAATACTTGCTTCAGCTTCTCTGCCGCTTCTGTGAGCACCTTATCTCCATAGACATGTCCCAGCGTGTCATTTACATCCTTAAAATTATCGAGATCGATCATGAAGAATATAAGATTCCCGCTTCCCGCGCGATGCTCAAGCTGGGCTTTAACCCGCTCTTCCATCGTCTTCTTGTTCAGGATGCCGGTAAGCTGATCATTCTCTGCCTTCTCGGTAAGCTCTTTTTCCTGCGTCATCTTGGAATCAATGTTCTCCATCCGAACAACAAACCGCTTATTCCTGCCTGTCTTCTCATGCTTCACCAGTGTTCCCGTAAGAGCGTACCATGCATATGTATCATCCAGCCGTCTGATCAGAAGATCCGTTTTGAAATACTGCTCGCCACTGTCAAAAAAGCTGCGAACTGTGGAACGGATCGGCGTTATGTCCTCATTCACCCAGTTATAAATATCATAGACCTCCACCCCCATGAAGTCTAGCATGTCAAATCCCGTAAACTGTCCGATACTGCCGGTCACTACCAGATGCTGCGGAGAAAATGTGTAATCAAGCCAGATACATTCACTCTGCGCTGCGATCAGATCATAGCGTTCTTTCACCTCATATACTTTTTTATAACGAAGCCCCAGAAATACAATTCCCGCACAAAGTACAACTGCAAGCACAACCAGTCCTGCAATCACAAACGCAGTTGCCGTCCTCGCTGATACCGCGATCACCTGCGTTCTTGTTAAATTCTGCCACATATCGTCTGTCTTTTCCTTTCTGTGTATGTGATTTTCCGTAATTTGTGCCTTCTCTTAATGTACTCTTCTCCATATAAAAGCTTAATGATATAATTATACCATCGTTCGGATAAAAAAGGAAGAATGTTTTTTACTTTCCCATACCAGAACAAAGTGGGCTTGCCCACTTTGCGCGTCACCGCACAATTGCTTATGTAATCTTCCTCTGTGCGGTGATCGCATCCTCGCGGAGCGTTTTTACATTATAGGAAACGACAAGTTTCCTATAATGTAAAAAACGGCTGCAATTTTGCTGCAGCCGCCTCAAAAAAAGAGATATGTTCAACTTTCTTATGCCAGTCCCTCAACCATCTCATGTACATAGTCGTAAATATGCGATCCTGCTTCCCCGCCATATTGGGCAATGATCTTTACAATGGCACTTCCAACGATCGCACCATCTGCAATTGAGCTGTACTTGTGTACCTGCTCTGCGGTGTTGATTCCAAAGCCGACTGCTGTCGGAACATCAGTCACTTCTTTGATCAGTCCGATAATCTTGCTGACATCGGTTGTGATCTCGCTGCGAACACCGGTGACACCCATGGAGGATACCACATAAATAAATCCTGTCGCATCCTTTGCGATCATCTGGATACGATCCTCAGAAGTCGGTGCGATCAGAGAAATAATATCCACATTATGCGCGGCGGCGATATCCGCAAGCTCGCCCTTCTCCTCGTAAGGCATATCCGGAATGATCACGCCGTCAATGCCAACCTCCTCGCATTTTGAGCAGAATTTCTCATAGCCGTATTTGAACAGGGTGTTCAGATACGCAAGAAACACTAACGGGATCTGTGTTTTCCGGCGAAGACGTGCCACCATGTCAAAAAGCTTGTCGGTGGTGCAGCCTGCCTTTAATGCACGGATATTGGCCTCCTGGATCACAGGGCCCTCTGCGATCGGATCAGAGAATGGGAGACCAAGCTCAACAAGACCGGCACCTGCGCGCTCCATCTCCAGTACAAATTCTTCTGTTTTATCAAGATTCGGATCTCCTGCTGTTACAAATCCGATAAATGCCTTTTTGCCGTCAAATGCGTTATGAATCCTAGTCATGTAAATCAACCCCCCTGTATCTTGCTATTGCTGCAACGTCCTTGTCACCACGTCCTGACAGGCAGCAGATAATGATCTGATCCTTGCGCATGGTTGGTGCAAGCTTCATCACATGAGCTACCGCATGGGAGCTTTCGATGGCTGCAATGATTCCTTCTTCTTTTGCAATGTATTCAAATGCCTGTACTGCCTCTTCGTCCGTAACCGGAACGTACTGTGCTCTTCCGATATCCTTAAGATATGCGTGCTCCGGACCAACACCCGGATAATCCAGTCCTGCGGAAATGGAATATACCGGCGCGATCTGTCCGTACTCATCCTGGCAAAAGTAAGATTTCATTCCGTGGAATACACCCTCTGTACCGGTTGCCATCGTTGCAGCGGTACGATCCGTGTCAACGCCAAGACCTGCCGCCTCACAGCCGATCAGCCTGACGCTCTCATCATTGATGAACTCATAGAACATTCCCATTGCGTTGCTTCCACCGCCGACGCATGCCATAACAACATCCGGCAGCTTTCCTTCCTTCTCAAGGATCTGTGCTCTTGCCTCACGGCTGATCACGCTCTGGAAATCACGTACGATCATCGGAAACGGATGCGGTCCCATTACAGAGCCGAGCACATAAAGTGTATCATCGACACGGCTTGTCCACTCACGCATACACTCGTTGACGGCATCCTTCAAGGTCATCGTGCCGCTCTCAACCGCATGCACCTTTGCGCCAAGTAACTCCATACGATAAACATTTAATGCCTGACGGATCGTGTCCTCCTTACCCATGTAGATCTCACATTCCAGTCCGAGAAGAGCTGCGGCTGTCGCTGTTGCCACGCCGTGCTGTCCGGCTCCGGTCTCGGCGATGATGCGTGTCTTACCCATTTTCTTGGCTAAGAGTGCCTGACCGAGTACATTGTTGATCTTGTGGGAACCGGTATGGTTGAGATCTTCTCTCTTAAAGTAGATCTTTGCTCCACCCAGATCCTTTGTCATCTTCTCCGCATAATATAACAGAGACGGACGACCTGCATACTCTTTTAACAGGGTATTTAACTCGTTATTAAACTCCTCATCCTTTTTATAAAATTCATAGGCATCCTCTAATTTCTTGATCTCATTCATCAAGGTTTCCGGGATATACTGCCCGCCATGAATGCCATATCTTCCTTTCTGACTCATAATTTTTCTCCATTTCTTTAAAGTATGATGATGCTGCTATCTGGAATACCCGATAAACTCTCTGACGGCTGCCACGCGGTCTAAAGCCCGCATCATGGTCTCGCCGATCAATACACCGTTGACGTTGTTGTCCATCAGCCGACGGATATCCTCCTTCGTCCGGATCCCGCTTTCCGATACAAATAAAACATTCTCCGGAACACTCTGACGATAGCGGATACTGTTGTTAATGTCAACCGTAAATGTGTGAAGATCCCGGTTATTGACGCCGATCAGTCTCGCCCCCGCCTTTAATGCACGGTCAACCTCCTCCTGATCGTGAGCCTCCACAAGCGCGGTAAGTCCAAGGCTGTCTGCAATCTGAAAGAACCTCTTAAGCTCTTGATCATTTAAAATTGCACAGATCAGAAGCACCGCATCCGCTCCCATCAGCTTTGCCTCGTAGATCATATATTCATCCACAACAAAGTCCTTGCGGATGATTGGAATACTGACCGCCTGACGAATCTCCTGCAGATAACTGTCTCTTCCCTGGAACCAGTACGGTTCAGTCAGCACCGATATTGCACTTGCGCCGCCCTCTTCGTAGTCTTTGGCAATCTCCACATATGGAAAATCCTGTGCAATGACACCCTTGGAGGGTGATGCCTTTTTCACCTCGCAGATGAAGGACAGCCCGTCTTTACCGATCGCTTTCTCAAAGGGATATCCGGTATCGCTGTTCATTGCCTGCGCTTCATCCTTCAACTGTTCCAGAGACCGGATACACTTCTGCTCTTTGACACGCTCTCTTGTCTTTGCCGCAATTTCATTTAATATGGTCATAATCCACCTCGTCTTTATCTGCTCTTTTATGCATTGGTAAGCTGAATAAATGTCTCTAACTGCTTTAATGCCTTGCCGCTGTCGATGATCTCGCGTGCCATCTCAATTCCCTGCTCGATCGTTACATTTTCCTTTGCAATGTGGAAGGCTGCACCGGCATTGAGAAGTACCGCATCACGCTTCGGTCCTGTCTCTTTTCCCTCGAAAATGTTTCTGACGATCTGTGCATTTTCTGCTGGCTCGCCACCAACCAGATCACTCTTCCGGCAGGTCTTTAATCCGAACTGCTCCGGTGTGATCTCATAGGTCTTAAAGTCATCCCCGTTAAATTCACAGACCTTTGTCGGTGCACTCAGAGAAATCTCATCCATGCTGTCCATTCCGTAAACGGCCATGCCTCTCTTAACACCGAGGTTATGAAGTACATGTGCAAGCGGCTCTACAAGACTTTCGCTGTAAACACCATAAAGCTGCATGGTTGCTCTCGCCGGATTTGCCAGAGGTCCCAGCAGATTAAAGAGCGTACGGATACCGATCTCTTTACGGACTGCACCGACGAAACGCATTGCCGGATGATATTTCTGTGCGAAAAGGAAACTTATATTGCTCTCATCCATGACCTTTTTCATTTTGTCCGGCTCAATGTCGATCTTAACGCCAAGAGCCTCAAGGCAGTCTGCGGTACCACACTTGCTGGAGGCAGCGCGGTTACCGTGCTTTGCCACCATCACGTTTCCTGCCGATACGATCAGGGAGGAGATGGTGGAAATGTTGATCGTATTGGAGCCGTCTCCGCCCGTTCCCACGATTTCCAGTGCGTCCTTGTCATTCTCAAAATATTCGCAGTGATCTCTGAGATATTTTGCTGCTGTTGTGATCTCGTCGATCGTCTCACCCTTCATGGAAAGTGCTGTCAGGAACGCTGCCTTCTGTGCATCCGTTGCCTCTCCGGTCATGATCTCCCCCATCACCTGCTCTACCATGTCGTTTGTCAGATCTTCCTTCTTCGTCAAAAGTGCAATTGCTTCTTTAATCATGAATGAAACACCTCCAAAAAGTTTTTAAGTATTATTCTGCCTTCCGGTGTCAGAATTGACTCCGGATGAAACTGTACACCATATATATCATAATCTGCATGCTTTACAGCCATGACCTCGCCATCGTCCGTCTCGGCTACCACCTTAAGGGCATCCGGGATTGTATCCTTTACTGCGGCAAGAGAATGATATCTTGCCACCTCTGCGGTCTCTCCCATGTGTGCAAACAGCGGACAGGATGTATCGAGCTTTGCCACCGACATCTTGCCGTGCATCAGATGCTTCGCATAGGAAACCTCCGCTCCGTATACCTCACAGATTGCCTGATGACCAAGGCACACGCCAAGGATCGGAACCTTTCCCTCAAAGTAACGGACCACATCCTCACAGACCCCGGCATCGGCAGGTCTTCCCGGTCCCGGTGACAATATAATGTGTGTCGGATTCATCTGCTCCAGTTCCTGCGGGGTATATTGATCGTTTCGCACCACCCTGATATCCGGTTCCAGCTCTCCGATCAACTGATACAGATTGTAGGAGAAGCTGTCGTAATTATCTATCAGTAATATCATAATCTCACCTCCATCAGTCTAGCTGATCACTTTCGTTTACTGCATTCATCACGGCTCTCGCCTTATTCAGGCACTCGTTGTACTCGCTGACCGGTACACTGTCTGCCACAATACCGGCTCCGGATCTGACAAATACCTTGCCGTTCTTCTTATAAGCGATACGGATCGCAATACAGGTATCCAGATTACCGGTAAAGTCGATATAGCCGATCGCTCCGCCGTAAATACCGCGCTTGTTATTCTCCAGCTCATTGATGATCTCCATCGCACGGATCTTCGGTGCTCCGGAAAGTGTTCCCGCCGGGAGAACCGCATCCACAGCATCCAGACTGCACTTGTCCTCACGGATCTTTCCGGCTACGGTCGAACCGATATGCATGACGTGTGAATAACGCTCAATGGACATATATTTCTCAACCTTGACGGAGCCGAACCGGCTGATCTTGCCAAGATCATTTCTTCCGAGATCGACAAGCATGTTGTGCTCTGCCCGCTCCTTCTCGTCAGAAAGAAGGATCCGCTCGAGCTCCTCATCCTCTTCCTGCGTCTTTCCTCTCGGCTTTGTTCCTGCTAACGGGAAGGTGTGAAGTACGCCATCCTCCAGCTTCACCAGTGTCTCCGGAGAAGCTCCTGCCACCTCCATGTCATCACTGCTAAAATAAAACATATACGGAGAAGGGTTGATCGTTCTTAAATGACGGTAGGTATTTAAGAGGCTTCCTTCATAATCTGCCTCCAGACGATTGGAAAGCACCACCTGAAAAATGTCCCCCTCATAGATATACTTCTTGGCTCTCTCAACCATATCGCAATATTCCTTCTCCGAGAATAAGGAACGAAACTCTGAAGTAATCCTGCCCGGTTCGATCGGTGTCGGCGTGCCGTGACGGATCAGTTCTACGATCTCATCCAGTTCTGCACAGCAGCGCTTATATTCTTCTTCGATATTTTCCATTCTGGCATTGGCGATCACGACGATCTTCTGACGGAGGTTATCAAATGCGATGACCTTGTCAAAAAGCATCACATCCACATCCTTGAAGCCCTCGGTATCCTCCGCATCCAGATTCAGCTTTGGCTCGCTGTATTTCACATAGTCATAGGAGAAATATCCAACCAGACCGCCGGTAAAGGTCGGAAGACCCGGAACCTTCGGACTTGTGTACTCCTTTAACAGTTCCTTGATTTCTTCCCCCGGATGCTTTACTGTCTTCGTGTGTGCGCTTCCGTTACGGATCGTCATCTTGCCGTTCATGCAGGCAATTTCCAACTTGGGATCGTATCCGAGGAATGTGTATCGTCCCCATCTCTCCTGATGCTCCACGCTCTCCAGCATGTAGCAGTGTCTGCTGACCCCCTTCAGGATCCGGAGTACCTCGATCGGCGTCCGGATATCAGAAAGGATCTCCCGGCTGACCGGTACGACCTTATATCCTTCTCCCAGTTTCTTTGCTTCTTCTAAAGAAATCATCGTTCCACCTCTTTCTTGTCTTTGTACTGCTGAGCGGAGCGTTTTTATGTTGTTCTGAAATACTTATAAGATAACACAAAAAAGTCCCTGACTATCACAGCTATTGTGATAATCAAGGACGGTAAATTCTATAACCGCGGTGCCACCTTGCTTCATGGTTTCCCACACTCTCAGCGAAATACAATCATATTTCCGGCAACTGACGTATGCCTGCACGTCATGAAATACTCGGAAGATCACTTCCTTTGACCATGCCCTCAGTGGTCCATTTAATGAATCGCATCTCCGCAGGTTCTCAGCAATCCCCGCTCTCTGTAGGCGCGTGCCTCATTTTTATCTCCACTTCAACGGTTTGAGATATTTGATTTGACTAATATTATACTCTGATTTTTTGATTTGTCAAATACTTTTCCGACTTTTTTGATATAGTATATATCCTATTTTTGCCGATCATCGTACGCAGGTAGAGATTGCCTCAATAGCAACACTGCCACCGCGCACAACCTCCACACGGTTGATGAACGTTTTCTTGAACAGCTCGATCATATCATTATTATGTGCTTCTGTCTTAACACATTCCACCAGCACGGTATTCTTGTCGTAATCGACGATCTCCATGCCGAAGGTCTGCACGATCCGGAAGATCTCCTGCTTATCCTTCTCACTGCAGCTGTTGACCTTAATGTATAAAAGCTCCTTCTTACGGATCGGAATGTCCGTAAAGTCAATGACCTTGATGACCTCAACACTGCGGTTGAGCTGTTTGATGATCTGCTCAAAGGTCAGATCGTCACAGGTCAGTCCGATCGTCATTCTGGAGATGGTCGGATCCTCCGTTTCTCCAACCGTCAATGTATCGAGGTTATAGTTCTTGCCGGAAAATAAACCGGACACCTTCGCCAGTACACCTATCTGATTTTCTACATATGCAGAAATCACTCGTTTCTTCGTTTCCATCGCCATTCTCACCTCTGCCTTTCCTAGATTTCCATGATCATGTTATCCAATGAATTGCCAACCGGAACCATCGGTGCCACATTTGCTTCCCGCTCAATGATAAACTCTAACAAAGTTGGTGCATTCTTGTGGGAGCGGGCAAATTCAAATGCTTTCGGAATGTCCTTCTCGTCTGTGATGCGCATGCCGTATGCATCGTAGCTCTCTGCCAGCTTGACGAAATCCGGACTGTACTTCGGACATTTCTTATTCGGATCCATACAGTTGTGCTGACAGCTTCTGCGGTAGGTCAGGCAGGTGCAGGAGTATCTGCGGTCAAATAACATCTGCTGCCACTGTCTTACGTTGCCGAGATATCCGTTGTTCAGAACGATCAGCGTCAGTGGAATCTCCAGTGCAACCGCCGTTGCAAACTCCTGAATGTTCATCTGCATGCCACCGTCTCCTGAAATCGCAAATACATCGGCATCCGGATTTCCAAGCTTTGCACCGATTGCTGCCGGGAAGCCGTAGCCCATCGTACCGAGACCACCGGAGGTTAAAAGCTGGCGGTTGCCTTCCAGCTCCAGAAACTGCGTGGTCCAGAGCTGATTCTGTCCAACGTCCGTCGCAACAATCGGACGCTTATAATTCTCGGCAATATAGCGGATGATCTTCTCCGGTGTCAGTCCCTCATAACGCTCCATCGTGATCGGATATGTCTGCTTCCATTCCTTGAGGCGATCCACCCATGCATCGATCTTTAACGGAGAGGCATATTCCAGGATCTTCTGAACCGCAAGCTTTGCATCTGCCACGATCGGCACATCGACGACAATGTTCTTGGAAATAGAAGCCGAATCAATATCAATATGTATGATCTTGGCATTCTTGGCAAACTCGCTGATCTTACCGGTGATACGGTCGTTAAAACGGGTACCGATGGAGAACAGCACATCACATTCGCTGACCGCATGGTTGGCTGCATAGCTTCCATGAATACCGATATTTCCCATGTAAAGCGGGTGACTAGTCGGGATCGCGCCCTTACCCATGATGGTCGTGATCACCGGCACTCCCGTCAGTTCTACTAACTTCTTCATATCTTCATTAGCACAGGCGATATTGACACCGCCGCCAAGCAGGAACAATGGCTTTTTCGCCTTTTTTAAAAGAGAGACTGCTTTCTTGACCTGACCGACATGAACGCTCTCGTTCGGCTTGTAACCGCGGATATTAACCTCCTCCGGATACTCCTCGTCTCCCATAGCCACCTGAATATCCTTTGGCAGATCGACAACGACAGGACCCGGTCGACCTGTGCGCGCAATATAGAAGGCTTCCTTAATGATGCGTCCAAGATCTTCTCTCTTTCTTACCGTAACCGCATATTTGCAGATGTTGCGGGTAATTCCGACAATATCAACCTCCTGAAAGGCATCGTTTCCCATCAGCCCTAAAGGCACCTGTCCGGTAAAGCAGACTAACGGAACGCTGTCATAGTTGGCGGTTGCAATTCCGGTGACAAGATTTGTCGCACCCGGACCACTAGTTACCAGACACACACCCACCTTGCCGGTGGATCTGGCATAGCCGTCTGCGGCGTGGATCAATGCCTGTTCATGACGCGGAAGGATCATCTCGATCTCATGCTCATCATACAGGGCATCAAACAGATCGACCGCCTGACCACCCGGATACGCAAACAGGGTATCTACGCCTTCTGCTTTCAATGCTTTTACAAATAACTCGGTTCCTTTAATCATTTCGTTACCCCTTTCCGTACAGGAGCTTATCGTTCCTGTAAAGTAAAAAAATCCTAAGCCATATACGACTTAGGACGAATATACTCCGTGTTACCACCTAATTTCGGAAAATCTGCTCTTTCTCAGATCGCTTCCGCACTCTGCCGGCACGCAGACACCGAATACCGTGTCTGATATACCGTTCCCCTGTAACGGTGGGAATCCGTTGGATGCTACTTGGGATGTGCTCCTGTTCGTTCCACTGCTCAGAGGCTACTTCCATACAACCGGAATGAGAACTTGCACCAACCGTTCTCTCTCTTAAAATCCGAAAAGTATGTACTCCTCCTCGTCCTCGCTTTTCACTTATAAATAATACAAAATATTACTCTTTTTTGTTGCCGCTGTCAAGTCAAATTGTCCGAAATCCTGACTAATGAACAAACATCATCATGAAGTCAGCAGGAAGGAATTTGGCAAGTACACGGAATCCCTTCATAAGCGGTCCGTATACGGAAACGCTTCTTCCATGCTTTGCATCTACCAGTGCCTGGTACACAACCTTATCTGCCTTTGCCATGGTGAGCTTCTTGTATAACCTGACTGCCTCATAGGTTTCTGCGATATCGAAAAATTCTGTTTTGACCGGTCCCGGACAGACTGCTGTCACGGAAATATCCCTTCCCTTCAGTTCGCAGCCAAGTGCTCTGGAAAAGCTGAGTACATAAGACTTGCTTGCCGCATACACTGCAAAGCCGGGCTGCGGCATAAAGGCTGCCGAGGATGCCATCTGAATGATCTGTCCTTTTTTCGTAATGTAAGGAAGTACAATATGTGTCACGGCGGTGAGAGCACGGCAGTTGATGTCCACCATACCGGTGCAGTCCTTCTCCTGCATCTTTCCGACCCTGCCGATCATTCCAAAGCCTGCGGCGTTGACAAGAATGCGCACATGTGGCTTCTCCTCTTCCAGCGTCTGCTTCAACGCATCGATGTCTTCCTGTCTTCCAAGATCCAACGCAAGGATCTTAACCCTGCGTCCCAGAAGCTTTTCCTGCAGCTCCTCGAGACGCTCCTTTCTCCTTGCAATGATCCAGAATTCCTGAATGCTTGGATAAAACTGCGCAATCTGAATTGCAAACTCTCTTCCCATGCCGGAGGATGCCCCCGTAATGATCGCTACATTTCCCTTTTTTCCCATATAATACCTCGTTTCTTTCTCAGCCCGCAAACTTTGGGCCGCAGGCACAAATTTGCCGTATGAAAAAACTTTGATATATGGTTTTTTCATACTTTCCTTAATCCTTTCATTATTTAGAAGTGCCGCTCAGTTGAAAATGATCGTCCTTCCGATTCTTTTCATCGAACAGGTAATTGTACTGGACAATGCGGTATTCCCTGATCCACTCCTGCAGCTTTTCGTCCGCCTCATCCAGATCATCCCATCCGTAAAGATTTCCCTGTCTGTCATAAAATCCATTTGCACTGATGGATGGTATGTCCTGATACATATCTAACAGAAATTTCTGAAAATCCGTCAGCTTAAGCCCCGCCGTTTCCATCATCAGTGTGGAAAGATAATTGATGGAGATCTTGTCGATCTGCGAGGACTTGATACCATAGTTCGCCCATATCATAAACGGAACCTGATACCGTTTCATGGCATCCTTCTGCGACAACTCATCCGGCAGCTCGCCCATGATATTTTTGTAAAAATAGTCCGGCAGATGCGGCTGATGATCCCCAAAAAATGCGATCAGTACCGGTTCATCCACCTTTTCAAAATACTCCAGCATATTCTCCAGAGCATCGTCAGACATCTTTATCAGAGAAAGATACTGCTCTGCCTCCGGCTGCAGGCTTATATCAGTCAGTTTAACCGGATCTGCAAATTTATAATCCCTGTCATCATATGCACTATGATTCTGCATGGTCACATTGAACAGACAGAGTGAGCTTCCTGCTTTCTTCTGCTCATACAACGATTCCAGCTTCTCGTAATCAGACTCATCGGAAATATATTTGCGTACCAGCACCGGATCCTTGAAATCATCGATGCTTAAAAACTCATCCATATGAAGCAGCGGATAAACCCTGTTCCGGTTATAGCCGGACGGATTGTACGGATGAACCGCGACTGTGCGGTCATAGCCGGACTGCGCCTTGATATTGCTGACAACGCTCGGCAGCTCATCGGTAATATATTGCAGATACGGGTTGCCCGGCAGAAATGCCTTGGTACACCCGGTCAGAAATTCAAACTCGGAGTTTGCCGTGTAACCGCCATAAACGGAGGAATCGGCATAACCCTTGATCGTGTTCTTACTCCGGCTGTTCCAATGGGAAAGATATTCCTGATCCGTCCGAAACTTTCCGAGCACACTCAGATCCGAAAAGGATTCATTCATCACCATAATAATGTTTGGTGATTTAGCAGAGCCCGCATGCGTTGCAAGCACGCTGTTCGTGGAGGAAGCGTCTTTGTAACGGGACAGGATCTCATCCGCCTTCTCCGGCGAATATCCGTCCGGCACCTGCACCTTTGCCTGACCTGCATTTGCCGTTACATAAAGCAGATATCCATATTCCGACATACCGATGCTGTGATCCCAGGTCAGATTGCTGACATCATCAAAAAAACCCGTTCCCAGATTGATCCACACGAAAAAAACCACGCCGACAGCCGTTCCCACGACACCGGCAATCCCTTTCCGAAGGCTGCACTTTCGCGAACGCGCCGGTGTCGCCACAACGCATAACACCAGACAGAGAAGCCCCAGCGAAAGTCCCAGCCACAGCTGCGGTGAACCGTGGTATTTGTACTCTCCTGCCACATTCGCCGCAGTGCGTACCGCATAGATATCCATGTAAACAATCCCGTAACCACGGAATGCATCTACAAAATAATTGGCAGTGCCCAATATCAGCACAAATACTCCTGACAGGAGAAAGGTCAGTCTCATCCAGCGTGTCACAGACACGAGGATGAGATTGACTCCCATCAGGAGCATGATATTTTTGATACTGTATTCCAGACCTATACTGCAGATGTCGCCGCCTAAGAACGTCTCAAGCGTAATATATTCCACAAAGGATAATACCACAAACAGGATTGTCTGAAACCAGTACCGCCTGCTTATTCTGTCCCAGAGCGATTCTTCGTTCATCGTTACTGCCTCTTTTCCTAGTTTCCAAAGCCCGGGAAGAGACTTCCCCAGCCGCCGGACGAACCATTGCCACTCTCTCCGTCATTACTGCCGGAGTCATCGTGTGATCCGCCGTTATTTCCGGAACCATTACCGGAGTTATTGCCGGAATTATTATTGGAATTCTGATCATCGGAGGAACCACTCTGCAGACTGTTAAGGGAGCTTGATCCCTGCAGTGTCACCTTGACCTTCTTCTCGACATAGCTTCCGTTATCACTTCTCTTTAAGGTGATCGTAACCTTTGTTCCCTTCTTGTAGCTGTTCGCCTTTTCCTTGAGACTCTCGATCGTTGTCACCTGAATATCGTTGATCGCTGTAATGATATCGCCCTGCTTGATGCCAGCCTTTCCTGCCGCACCATCCTTGGCTACCTCAGATACATAAACACCCTCCGGCATATTGAAGTTGCTTGCCTCCTCGGACACGGTCTTACCACTGATCCCCAGGTATCCCTTCTGGGCATCGGTCAACACTTCACGGCTCATCAACTCATCAATGATCGGTGTTGCCTCGGAGATCGGGATGGAATAACCAACACCCTCAACAGAGGAAGCGGCGATTTTGGAGGAATTGATACCAATAACCTCACCCTTCATATTTAATAAAGGTCCGCCACTGTTACCGGGGTTGATCGCTGCATCGGTCTGAATTACCTTCATCTTGCTGCTTTGTGAGCTTCCGTCCTCGCTCTGCTCTGTAATCTCACGATCCTTGGCACTGACATAACCAACTGTTACCGACTGACCATAGCCCAGTGCATTACCGATGGCAACAACCATCTCACCAACCTTGCTTTCGGAGGAATCTCCAAGCGCAGAGATCCGGATCGAATTTAGTGTTGACTTCTTCATATCCTTAAGCTTCACGGCGATCACGGCAAGATCTGCGGATGAGTCATTGCCCTTTGTCGTCGCATCGTAAACTTCCTCATCAATAAACTGTACGGAAATCGCCTTGGCTCCATCCACTACATGATTGTTTGTTGCGATCAGAAGCTCCTTGTCGTTCTTGCCAACGATAAAGCCGGTTCCTGCACTGACCTCATCCTGTCCCTGATAATACTGACCGAACAGATCATAGGATCCCTCGCCCTCTGTCGTGCTTGTAATGGAAACGATTGACGGCATCGTCTGCTGTGCAATACCGGATACGTCAGTGGTGCCAATGGCTGCTCCTGTAGCATTCGTATACTTGACATTATCGGTGGTGTAGGCGATCTGCTGTCCGCTTCCGGTCAGATTGACGCCAAGCACCTTGTTTGAAAAATAACATACGCCCTGAAAGCAAACTGCTGCTACAATACCAAATACAACCGCAAAAACTGCACATGCTGCCAGCTTCTTTCCATTGAAAAAGCTCTTTTTCTCCGGAGTGCTGTCCGCTGCGCTGCTATTCGTCCGATAAGCCGTCTCTGACGGTCCGTCGCTGCGTTCCTGCTGCTCTCCCATCGCTGTCCATCCCTCTCTCTGCTGTCCATCCGAAGGATCTGCGGACTGCGACTGTGTATTGTCCGTATGCGTATACCCGCTGTCTGCCGCATTGCTTTCCATGCTGTCCTGCTTCTCAGAAGCATCTGCCGTATTATCGCTTGCATGATAATCCCCGGAGCTTGTTGCCTCCGGCTTGTGGTCTCTGTATGAATAGCTGTAAACGGAGCTTTCCTGCTCCTTCTCCGGCTCCTGACCGGCTGCATCATTACGCTCTACCGGATTGCCATATTCACCCGTATATTCATTCGTATTCTGATTCTTTTCTTCCATAGTATGCAAACCTGCCTTTCCTTCTATTGAAAGAACCAATCTGTGTTCTTTCTCCCTCCATATCTATTGCATAAGTCTATCAATCATTTGTGACATACTTGTGAAAATAGAATAAAAATTTTGTTCCTTTTGTAAATAATATTGCGATTTGCACCGGAAACTATTATAATAAGGTGGTTCAAAATCTTTACAAAGAAGGTGATGTCGTGATAAAGGATAACCAAAAGCTGTTAAATCTGATGCATGTGATCGTGGATGCGATCATCATTGCTGTTTCATATATATTATCCTGGAGTCTGCGATTTGAGGATACATGGAGTCCGCTTGTGAAATGGCGAATCATCCCTGCACCGATCGGTTATATACGACCGCGTCAGGATTACATCAACATGCTTGTTTTTCTGGTTCCGTGTTATCTGATTATATATTATTTCTGCAATTTATACAATCCGAAAAGAACTGCCAGCCGCAGAACCGAGCTTTTTAATCTGATCAAGGCAAATCTGCTTGGTATCATTTACTGTGTTGCCGTCCTTTTCTTTATTAAACAGCAGGACTACGCCCGTCTTTTTCTGGGTATCTTTGCGATCATGAATCTGTGTATTGACTTCCTGTTCCGTATGACAGTCAACAAGATCCTCCGCAAGATGCGTAAAGCAGGCAAGAATCTGAAGCATATCCTTCTGGTCGGTTACAGCCGTACTGCAGAGGGCTACATCGACCGTCTCCGCGTTCATCCTGAATGGGGCTATTTTATTCACGGTATTCTCGATGATCACAAGAGCACAGAGGATTCCTACCGAGGCATTCCGGTGATCGGCAGCATTTCGATGCTCGAGGATCTGCTCAGCACCAACGCTTACGATGAGATTGCGATCACTCTCAGCATTGATGAGTTTTCCAAGCTGGAATCCATCGTGACGATCTGTGAGAAGGCGGGGGTGCATACCAAGTTTATTCCGGATTACAACCATGTAATTCCAACTAAGCCATATACAGAGGATCTGGATGGACTGCCGATCATTCACGTGCGTCATGTTCCGCTCAGCTCTTCTTTAAATAATGCAGTCAAGCGGTCCATTGATATTTTCGGATCACTGTTTGGTCTGATCGTACTGGCGATCCCGATGGCGATCATTGCATTGATCATCAAGATCACTTCACCGGGTCCACTGATTTTCAAACAGGAGCGAATCGGTCTTCACAACAAGGCATTCCAGATGTACAAGTTCCGTTCCATGAAGGTACAGGATGCCTCCGAGGAGAAAAAGGCATGGACGGTCAAGAATGATCCCCGTGTAACTCCGATCGGAAAGTTTATGCGTAAGACCAATATTGATGAGCTTCCACAGCTTGTCAATGTCCTGCGTGGTGATATGAGTCTGGTCGGTCCGCGTCCGGAGCGTCCGTTCTTCGTCAAGAAATTCCAGGAAGTAATTCCACGCTATATGATCAAGCACCAGGTTCGTCCGGGCATGACCGGATGGGCTCAGGTCAACGGCTACCGCGGGGACACCTCCATTGCTAAACGAATCGAATGCGACCTTTATTATGTAGAAAACTGGACTCTTTGGCTTGATTTCAAAATTTTGTTCCTGACGTTTTTCGGTCGGGACGTCAACAAAAATGCATGTTAAACCAACAGTCACGATGTTTGTCGGCTGAGAAAGGAATGCAGAATTATTATGGATAGTTATCGAAGCCGTGCCGCACACAACGAGCGCGTCAGACGTAAAAAGCAACGAAAAAAGCATATCCGTATTTTCATTTTGATCCTCCTGCTGTTTATTATGGCAGGAGTATTTCTGATTCTGTCTCTTGTGAATAAGATTGACGAGATCAAGAATCATCCGCTGGAGCAGGTTTCCCTGAATGAGGGACTTTCCGATCCCAACATGAAGGATTTCACGAATATTGTAGTATTCGGTGTAGATTCCCGTGCCAATGCCCTTCAGGAAAATACACGCAGCGACTCGATCATTCTTGTCAGCATCAATAACAAGACACACAATGTCAAGCTGACCTCGATCTTCCGTGACACCTACACACGTATTGACGGTCACGGGTATACGAAGATCAATCACGCTTATTCCTACGGTGGACCGGATCTTGCCGTCAACACGATCAACCAGAATTTTGATCTGGATGTGCAGGATTTTATCACGGTCAATTTCAGTGCTCTGTCCAATGTGATCGATGCACTTGGCGGGATCACTCTGAACATTCACAAGAACGAGCGCAAGTGGGTCAATGCTTATGCCAGGGATGTTGCAAAGATCAACGGCACATCCTATGAGAAGATCAAAAAGCCCGGAAAGCAGACGGTATCCGGCGTACAGGCGACCGGCTACTGCCGTGTCCGCTATACAAAGGGCGGTGATTTCACCCGTGCCGCACGCCAGCGTCGCGTCATGAAGGCACTGATGACAAAGGCAAAGCACAGCAGTCCGTTAAAGCTCTACCGCGTTTTGAATGAGATGCTGCCACAGATCTACACCAGTCTGACGACACAGGAAATCCTGCAGCTTGGCGTGTATCTTCCATTTTACGACATCAAAACAAGCAGGGGATTTCCGTATAAGTTAGATTGCCACAGAGCATCTGACGGCATTTACTATGACTTTCCAACCACATTGACATCCAACGTAACGACGCTTCACAAGAAGCTTTTTGACACAAAAAACTACACACCAACCAAAACAGTCCAGGAAATTACAGCCGGCATGGGATATTGATCCGCTGCCGGCTTTTGTCAAATCGAAGGGAGTGATTTTATGAAGATCCGTGGAAGACTGATCATTGCTTTTTTGTTTGTTACCATATTTCCTCTGGCTCTGATCGCGGTCAGCTACAATATGATCCTAACCAACCAGGCATCTACACTAGAGGATGATTATCAGTCCGATATCTCTTCCGAAAATCTTTTACTCAATCCGATCCATATTCTCTCAACCGCAACCATGACAGATTTCCGCGATCTTGTTCATGTGGCAGATACCAACCCGGATCTTTTGATCCGCCGGGATTATCTGGACAAGATCAATTCCGATCTGTCCGGTCGTTTTTCCTTCATCGTGGTTCACAAGGGCGGACAGGAGTTTTATATCGGTAACACAAAGGCATATCACCAGCTCAATCCTCTCCCCGGCTTTCGCAGCTTTGAGGAAGGGTATACGGACACCATTTCCATTGATAACGGTTATCTGGTCAAACAGAAGGACTTTTATCTGTCCAGCCATGAATATGCACAGCTTTTCCTTGTGACCGACTATTCCGAAATCCTCCCACGCTGGCGTGAGCTGATCCGGCAGCTTATGATCTCCGGTGCGCTGATCCTGCTTGGTACTGCAGCACTTCTTGTCGTCTGGCTCTACAACGGCATCGTCCGTCCGTTAAATATCCTGCAGATCGCCACCATGCAGATCGGTGCCGGCAATCTGGATACTCCGGTACGTGTCAACTCGACCGATGAGATCGGTGAGCTTTGCCGGGATTTCGAGGAAATGCGGATCCGTTTGAAGGAAATGATCGAGGAACGCATCCGTTACGAGCAGGACACCCGTGATATGATGAGCAACATGGCACATGATCTGCAGACGCCGCTCACCTCCATCAAGGGCTACAGCGAGGGAATCCTGGACGGCGTTGCCAACACACCGGAGAAGCAGGAAAAATACCTGCGTACAATCTCTTCCAAGGCAAATGATATGAGCTATCTGGTGGATCAGCTCTCCATTTTTTCCAAGGTGGAGCAGAATTCACTTCCATATCATTTTCTGGACTTTCCACTGGACAGTTATTTCACTGACTGCATCGAGGCAATCTCATTGGATATGGAAACAAAACACATTACCATGCATTATGAAAATACCTGTCCGAAGGACACGAAGATCCATGCAGACCCGGAGCAGCTCAAACGTGTAGTGATCAATATTATTAACAACGCCGTCAAATATCTGGACCGCTCCGAGGGCAATATCCGGATCCGCCTGTCAGAGGTTCCCGTCAAGCAGCCGTCCGCTCCGCTTTACCGCCAGCTAAATCCGGATGGTACACCGATGGAGACAAACTCAGAGGTTCCTGTTCCGGAACACTTTATACAGATTGAAATACAGGATGATGGTCCCGGCATTGACGCCGAGGCACTCCCTCACATATTCCAACGCTTTTACCGGGCAGATGCCTCCCGTGGATCCTCCAAGCGGGGCAGCGGACTTGGACTCGCGATCGTCGCACGCATCATTGAGGATCACGGTGGCAGAGTCTGGGCGGACAGCACTCCCGGTGAGGGAACCAGTATTTATTTCACCTTGAAAGAGACACCGCAAACCGACGCAACAGAAAACAAATAGATTCGGAGGTATTCATTATGGCTAGAATTTTAATTATTGAAGATGAAACAGCAATTGCAGAACTGGAGAAAGATTATCTGGAGCTCAGCGACTTTGAGGTTGTGCTTGAATCTGACGGAAGCGGCGGTGCCGCAAGAGCATTAGATGAAGATTTTGATCTGATCATCCTCGATCTGATGCTTCCCGGAATGAATGGCTTCGACATCTGTAAGCTGATCCGTGAAACAAAGAACACACCGATCATCATGGTGTCCGCCAAGAGTGAGGACATCGATAAGATCCGCGGACTCGGGCTTGGAGCCGACGACTACATGACCAAGCCATTCAGTCCCGGCGAACTGGTTGCCAGAGTCAAGGCGCACATTGAACGCTATCAGAGGCTGACCGCAAGCGGTATTCCGACCAATGATGTGATCGAGATCCGTGGTTTGAAGATCGACAAGACCGCCCGCCGCGTCTACGTCAACGGAGAAGAAAAGGCATTTACCACAAAGGAATTTGATCTGCTCACCTTCCTTGCGGAAAATCCAAATCATGTCTTCACCAAGGAAGAAATCTTTCGCGAGATCTGGGAGATGGAATCTGTCGGGGACATCGCAACCGTCACCGTACACATCAAAAAGATCCGTGAAAAGATCGAGGACTCCTCCTCCAAGCCACAGTACATCGAAACAATCTGGGGTGTCGGCTACCGTTTCAAAATGTAAAAATAAATATTAATTCAAACTTGAATAAGTGCCTACGCACCTTGCTTCCATTGACTTATGACATATTATAATTCCTCTCGGCTGGTCAGCACTCTGCTGCAGTTCACCGTAAGATTGGCATTGCGGGTGCGGATGTCATCGATCATCGCCTTGACAGACGCATCCTTTGCCAACGCAATTTCATAACGAAGTTCATACATACTGCCCATGTTGATGGTTTTTACCTGAATCAGACGGGCAGTTTTTGTGTATTTCAGCAGAATATCTTCAAAGACTCCCTCATAATCAAGATCTTCCGAGATCACGATCCGCAGGAGATGCTGCTGCACGCCGACATGTCCGATCACCTTGTAGAAAAACAACATCACAGCTCCCACGATCACAGTGATCATCGCCGCATAAGCCAGATAGCCCATACCGGTCGCAAGTCCTACCACGATCGCATAGAATACGCCGCTGATCTCACGGGATGTACCCGGAACAGACCGGAAACGCACCAGACTGAATGCCCCCATGATCGCCACACCGGTTCCCAGATTTCCATTGACCAACATGATCACCGCCTGCACCAGCGCCGGCAGCAACAGCAGCGTCACCACAAAATTCTTCGTATACTCCCCCTGCAGCATGTACACTGCCGCGATCACCAGCCCCAGTACCAGAGACACACATGTACACAACAGTGCCGCCTGCACAGACACACTCCCCGCTCCATTAATCACACTTGCCATCATATTGTTGATTCCTCTCTTTCGTATAAAATGCTCCGTATTTGGAAAAGGATGTGGGATAGATTTTCTGTCTCCCAAGCATCCTGCAAAGCCACAGCGGATATGCACTGCCACATTTGATCTCCATGACGACCTCACCCTGCTCAAAGTACAAATTCTCCGGTTCCTCCCCGTCCAGCGTCAGTCCCCGCCTGCGGTTGCGGATCCTCTGATCGAATGTCAGACGCAAGGACCTGTCCTCTTTTCCGTACAGGGCTACGCGGTCGTATGCGATATACATGTTCGGTCGCAAGTCATATTGATCTCTGGTGTATTCCAGTTCCCGCAGGATCTGGCGATGCACAAAGTCTCCCTCTTCCTGATTTGGGCGTTCCTTCTGCGGCAGGAAAACCTTCCTCACCGTCTCGCTCCGGCTTCCTTTCTCTCTCTGGCAACAAACATCTTTTCCTTCAACCGAGTTCCGGCTCCCGCGCCGCGCCAGAAATTTCTCTGCCTCCGAAAGTGGCATGCTGACCCTTCTCTTATAGACGATGCCCCGGTATTTGCGCTTCAGTTCCACAAACACGTCATCGTTTCGTCCGATTTTCCCATATCCCCGGACGCGCACTTTCTCCTTAAATTCCGGCTTCTGGATGGAATGACGGATCATCTCCTCCCCGGGCGTATCATAATAGACATTGCGGATTGTACTCTGTCCATACTCATCCTCCACCGTATACTCTGCAAGGAACTGCCGGATCCACTCATACTGCTCCCGGCTGATCACATACTTTTTCTCCACCCTTGCAAACGTATCCTGACTCATTCGTATCTTCTCACTCCAATCTTTTTTCCGTTTTTTCGATCCATTGGACGATCCCCGGGATCGTATCTGCCCGGCCTCCGAGAAAATCGACAATGCACTGATAGCTTGCATAACTTCCCCCAATGGCATCTTCCGTCTTATATTCCGCCTGCTCCGTCCCAAAATATC
Organism: Jutongia sp.; assembly: GCF_057878315.1. Lineage (NCBI taxonomy): Bacteria > Bacillati > Bacillota > Clostridia > Lachnospirales > Lachnospiraceae > Jutongia > Jutongia sp. The sequence goes on from NZ_DBLXSO010000004.1 coordinate 39,379, forward strand.
TGGTAAAGAACTGCGGATACAACGGCTCATAGATCTCCCTGATCTTCTTGCACTCTGCCAGTGCATGTTCTTTTTCCAGTTCATTTTCACTGAGCGACAGCAACTTATCCTCAAAATTCCGCCGGAACGAATCATTGCTCATCAGATAGACAAACATTTTGACCAGCGGATTGGCCGTCTTCTTGTCGAGAAGCCCATATTTCTTATAGTTGTCCTCAGCCATGGTATTGGTTCCAATGTCCTCCACGCCGCTGACCCCCCCGAAATCCAGATCATAGAAACAAAGCCTCCATCGCCCGTCAGCATACGGATTGTCCGGATCCACCTTCGTGGTCTTCCAGATCGTCCAGTTCTTTCCCGGCCAGTCCCATTTATTATTCAGCCAGACATTGGCCGCAAAATAGTCCCTGACAGACTCCGGATCGACCAGTTTGGCAAATGCTTCGTAATCCTGCTCATTGCGGAGATTGTCATGGCTGGCGAAGAAAGCCAGCACGTCCTGCAGATAGTAGGACTCATTGTCCTCCCCTTCCGGCAATTTTCCTTCATCCAGCTTGTATCCCAAGGAAAGTGCCTCTGCATCCCCCTTATATGTCACGACATTTTCCTTGGCCACTCCATGTGTCTTCTCAAAATACTTGGCCTGATAATCTTCCTGCAGAATATACAGTCCCCAGTATTCCCCATTCAGATAGACCACGCATGGTCTGGATGCCTGGGTCTCCACCTTCAGATCCGCCAGCTGCTTCTGCCAGTAGGTATCACTGAATTTGGTCGTAAACGCGCAATTTCCGCCATTGCGCAGGATCAGCTTGCGAAAACTGGAAACCACCTCTCCCCGGTCATCCACATCCTTATCGCCAAAAAACGGATAGGAGAAATTCTTCTTGCCATACTTCTTTCCGCCACACAGTCGCAACCCCTTCTGCAGATCTGAGCGCGAATAATTGCCCTGAATCCGGATACCACAATCCTGCTGCAACCGGCAGACCGTCGTCTTGCCATCGCTCTCAAAATAATCCACATGGGCGGCCCGCTCCCAGTCCTTTCCCCGTTGTTTGTAATTGGCGTCCAGACTGCGTCCCTTCTCCACGTCCGGACACGAATCCTCCACGTCCCGGATCAGATCCTCCAGTGCCTTCTGATAAATGTCACCCTTGACATAAATTCCGGTTTTGGAGTCAAACATATCTGATGAATTGACCGTGATAGACATGATCGCCAGATCCTGGCCGGACGCATCGCAGCTCTGCTCAATGCCCTGCACATGCTCCGTCATGTCCCCGACAAAATAACTCTGGGTCACCACATCGGAGCTTCGCCCGGAGGACTGCGCCACCGCGCGCACCACCGTCATCTTGTCCACCTCGTCATCCTTCGGATTTCCGATCGTGCTCACAAAATTCTGTTTCTCACTGTCCCATTCCACATTGACGGCATCGTACTGTGCCGGATCGATCGCCGAGAGCACATTTGCATCTCCACTCCGATCCGTCACGGATATCGCACTCTTATAGGCGATCCTGGTATCACTGTCACGCGGATCGGAGCCATCCAGCGTATAATAGATGTCCCCTTTCTCCGCCGAAAGTTCCAGCTCAAACGGATTCTCATAGCATCCGCTCTCCTGTGAAAATGTCAGTTTGAGCGGCTTGGCATCCGCACCTTTCTGACAGCCTCCCAGAAACAGCGCTGTTCCCAGTGCCCAGAATACACAGGCAGTTCTCCCCCTTCCCCATACTTTCATTTGTCTCATACTTAATCGATCCTTCCCGTTTTTCTTATTAATGCTATTCTAGCGAAAAACCGGGGCATAATTAACCCCAAGAAACTGCATAAAAGTACACCAAAAAAGAGAGACTTGTCAAAAGTCTCTCTTTTTTGGTGTCGATAACTACATTATCGACCTTCATACTTTAATATTTGGCGAACATTATAACGTTCTGTTTTATTTAACATGGTTTGAGTTAATATTTATGACGACAAATGTTTACATTTTTTTTACAAGTTCATCATTGCATGTTCATAAATGATTTCTATAATTGAAAATGTCAAATGGTTAAACATTTGGCAGTGCTTAAAATTTTTTTCATACCTTCTCCTTTAACGGGCTGCTTATTCCGGCGGCTCGTTATTTTTTGTCTGTTTTTATATGAGCATACCGGCGGCAGGGACAAACACTGTTTTATCCCTGCCGCATTCTTATACGATCTGCTGATAGATCGACCGGATCAGGATCACGCCAAACGGACCTAACAGGATTCCCCATACACCGAACAGGCACACGCCGCCATAGAGTGCCGCCGTCATGAAAAACGGCAAAAGTCCCATATTATTTCCCATCATATGTGCTTCCAGAAGATCACGCACGACCACACATAAAATAAAGGCAATCATTAGGATCACTGCCACATAATAATTCTGTCCAAATGCGGCGCAGACTGCCCACGGCACAAGAATCATGCCACTTCCGAGAACCGGAAAGGTATCAAACACGGCGATTCCACACCCGATCAAAATGCTATAGGGATTGTGGACCAGTGTGAGTGACACACTACATACGATCCATATGATCATCAGAATGATCCCCTGCGATTTCAGATAGGCAAGCCCTGACTGCTTGAGTGTGACTGCCACACGATGCACTACCGGGTAAAAGGAGCTTTTGCGATAAATGCGGTGAACTACCTGCATGTCCCCGCAAAGCGCGATCATACTCACAACAATGATCAGTATCACGGTCAGAAACCGTGCCGTTCCCGAGAAGCAGAACGTCAGAAGATTTCCGGCGTGCTCCGAAAGCTTTGCACTGCTGCCCGCGATCACCCCGCTCGTCCACCGGCTCAGATATTCCTGCGCACTTCCTGCCGGCAGGCTCATCCACCGGTCGAAGCAGCCGCACAGATAGCCGGTCTGATTGTCATACAGCTGTAAAAACTCCTGCCGGTACACCGGAAAATTCTGCAGAAACAGCTTGAGCTGCTTCCAGAACTGCCATATTAAAACAAGCACTGCTCCAAAAACAGTGCCGAAAAATACCGTCAGCGTTCCTCCATAGGCAAGCCAGCCCGGAAACCGCCACCTGTGACGCAAAAACCAGATCACCGGGAAAAGCATCCGCATGATCAGATATGCAATGATAAACGGAATAAAGATCACAAGCAGATAACGGAATGCCAGATACACTCCTGCCGTGATAATAAACAGAACGATCAGACGATACCATAATGGGTGTTTCTCACAAAACGCGGCCGGCGGCATAGCACTCATAACAATTCCTGCCTTTCTCTAAAAATATGTTACTTTTACTATGCCCTTTCCTGCCCGATTTATGACTTTTAAGTTTTTCTTTGATTTCTTCAGAATGCGTACATCCTGCCTGCTGACCGGCCGACGGCTGTATCTCGCCACCTCATACGCTTCCTCCAGACGATCAAACCACGGATCGTCATTGTCCTTTTTCATGGCATCGCAAAGCTGTCCTGCCGTATGGGAAACAGGCACCTTCCCGGAATAATGATTCATCACCTGTTTCCGGAACAGATAACGCACCCGTTCTCTGTTATTTCGAAAAAACAGAAATCTCTTCTCCTCCGTTTCAAGCTTCTCCACCACATCCTCTTTGCTGCCACGACGGTGAAATACCGGACGCTGCCCGCGCTGTGGATCCTTCGGACCCTGTGAGGTCAGAATCATCCTTACAAACACATAGATGATCACAGCTCCGATCGCCATGAGTGCGACGATCACGCCAAGTCCCTGCGCATGATCATCATCCACAGCCTCCGGCAGTCCGGTCGGAGACGGTGGCATCGTCATCTCCGGCATCGTATCCGTCTGCGCATTTCCTTCCAGCATATGTGCAAGCATCCGTGCCAGTCCGGCGATCCAAAGGATCAGCCGGCGAAATGCATTGCCGATCACCGCAAAGGACATATCCGCCTGAACAAACGCGATTCCCAGAAACAGCACTGCCATCACCAGAAGCCATCCCGTTACCATCCGTGTATTTGTCCAGAAGATTTTCTCTCCCGGTACATATTTCAGATCACTGCTCTGCTCCAGATATTCCTGCATGCCCTGAAACGACAGGCACCAGAAATGCCCCAAGATACTGATCCCGCCAAGAAACATACCATACACCGAAAGCATCGGATAGCCCTGCAGCTTGCCGTAAAGCATAAAGATAAAACCCTCTGCGACTGCCACCCACAGGGCATTATAATCCCACGACCGGATCTGTCCCATATTTCGGACAAGGCATCCGATCACAAATAATACACCAACTCCGATCGCCGCACAGGTCGCCGCACGTCCGGACGTCAGAAATAATTTCAGAAATAAATAAATTCCAAGCCACGCTGCACCGTGCAACAGATCCAGCGAAATCTCCAGGCAGATGCGCGGTCTGCTTTTGATCCTTACTCTCCTTGCCACACTCACACCTCCCACCAAAGAAATCCTTCTCTTGCCGGACCACTCTCACCCTCCCGGCAGATAATGATCCCATAAACAGCTTCCCCATCCGTGCGCTTTGCCTCGACCGCCGCCCGAATGTCCTCTGTATCCTCTGCTGTGATCACCAGATAACATTTGTCGGTCTCCCCGTCGTTCCCACTCTTTTTGAGCAACTCTGCAAAGCTGCCGGACAGCTGCTCCGTATCCGCCAATGCCAGACGCCGGTCGATTTTCTCAAGATGACTTTTATGAACACCCGCCTCGCAGCTTACCGGCTCCTTCGAAAGAATATCCGTCAGATTGCCGGATAACGAGACCGGCACTCCCTTTTGCAAAAGCTCTGCCGCCAGAGAGGAAGCAAGCGAGATCACCATCTCCTGCAGCTCTCTCTTATGCCTCTCGTCACGACAGTCACCATTTAGCAGGATCTGAATCTCCTGCGAAAAGCTGGATTCATACATATTAACCAAGAGCTTCCCCGCTTTGGCGGTACTCTTCCAGTTGATCCGCCGCATACTGTCCGTTGGACGGTACTCCCGCATGCCGCGAAACGCATACGGATCCTCCTCCAGCTGCTTTCTCGCAAGAAGCTCTCCCTGCATCCTCCGGTAAAGCACATCAAACCGGCTCACATCCCTCTTATACGGGTAAACATAAAGACTCGCCACATTGTCCCGCCGCTCGGAGCAGGTTGCCGTATAAAAGAAATCACGTGCCAGAATATCGATCCGGTCAATCTCATAATAGCCACGCCGGGACGGAACAAACTCCAGCGCTCTTGTGATCCTTCGCCTTCCTCCAACCGCGAAAAGATCTGTCCGGTAATACTGATCCGTCACAGCCGCATTGCCCTCCTGCTCAAACAGAAAGGTATTCGATGCGGTAAACTTCACCTGCAGCGACGACAGAGACATTCTCTTTTCATTGACCACCGTCTCCTCCAGATAACATTTCTCACCGGCACTGACGCCCTTTTTCTGAAAACGAAGCTGTACTTCGAGCCCTCTGTTCCAATGAGTTTTAAAATATTTCTGCTGTGCATAAAGCACAGCAAATGCTACTATAACAGCAATGATCAGCCCCACACAATCACCTCGTCCACTCTTCCGTTGGTGCCGGAATCTGCTCAAGGATTCCCTGCAGAATCTCTTTCGTTGATCCGCTCTGACCGGCACGGTAAGATATTATACGGTGTCCCAAAACAGGGACACATAACTCCTTCACATCATCCGGCGTAACATACTCCCGTCCCTGTATCATTGCGTACGCCTGCACACAATGCAGGTAGGACAGTGTTCCTCTCGGATTGACTCCCATCGCCAGACCATCATGTTCTCTCGTTGCCTGAATGATCTGCACCAGATATTTCTTGACGCTGTCGCTCACATAAATCCGGCGGCATAACTCCTGCAGCTGAAGAATATCCTCACAGGTACAGACCGGTTCAAGCTGCGCCAGCGGATCGTCACTCTTGTAGCGGTCAATGATCGCCAGTTCCTCCTCCATGGTCGGATACCCCATGGAAAGCTGCATGGCAAACCGGTCGATCTGCGCCTCCGGCAGCGGATAGGTTCCCGCCGTCTCCACCGGGTTCTGTGTGGCGATCAGGAAAAACGGAGCCTTCATCCTCCGGCTGACACCGTCCACGGTCACCTGACGCTCCTCCATGCACTCCAAAAGACCGGACTGCGTTCTCGGCGTGGCACGGTTAATCTCATCCGCCAGGAGAATATTACAAAATACCGGTCCCGCCGTAAATTCAAACACACCCTGATCCTGCCGGTAAATATTAAGTCCGGTCACATCCGACGGCAGAAGATCCGGCGTAAACTGAATCCGTCCAAACTCTGCGTCGATCGATGCCGCCAGTGCTCTGGCAAGCTTTGTTTTTCCGGTTCCCGGCATATCCTCCAGAAGGACATTACCGCCTGCCAGAAATGCCGCCATCAGCTTCCGAAATACTGCTTCCTTTCCAACGATCACCTTGGAGACATTGTTCTGAATCTCCATAATCTTCTTGGCAGCCTGTGCCACCTGAATCTGTAACTCCATATCTGTCACCGTTCCTTTCTTCGCTGCTTGAAGAGTCCTCTCATTTTCTCCGAAAAGCCTTGTTTTATTTATCTTATCACAGTGCCCCTGAAATGAGAAGAAGCTTTCATCAAAGCAGCAAAGGCAGACCATTCGCAAACAGTCTGCCTTTTTATTCACATTTTCCATTGGAAATGCTGTTTTATTCCACATTTTTGAGTGCTTCATCCATCGGCACTTTCTTTATCTTACGCATCTGCATTGCTGCAACCACCAGATAAGATATAACGGTCAGAATAAAACACTCCACATAGGTATTCGTCGCGATACCAAACGGAATCCAGCCGCTGTAACCCTTCATGAAGGCAACGAAGATCAGCCGGATCAATTCCGTAACAAGTACAAAGCTGAGCAGCACGGAAAAGATAACCACCCACGAAGTTGCCACCAGATAAAGTCTTCCGATCTCGCCATCCTCGTATCCAAGAATTTTTACCATGGAAATGGAGGTGGAGTTTCTCTCCAGAATGATCTTGGTCAGAAGATACACAACCAGAATAAACATTACAACAGCAAAGCCCTCCACGATCTGGAACATATTCCCCATGGATACCTTGAGCTGATCTGCCATCTTCGTGACATCACGCGAGGTGATCGTGCTGAAAATCTTATTCGTGCTGATATCCGTGATCCTGGAATCCGAAAAGTATGCACAATAATAATCCTTATCCACATTGAAAAGATCCTCGTAGTAGGAATGACTCAGGTAGACACCGATCGTCGTCGGGCTGTCGAGGATTCCCCGAACCTGAAAGCGAATCAGCTTATCCTCATACTGCTCCTTTAACAGGAATGCATCACCGTTCTTAAGCTTATATTTCTCCGCCATACCGCTTGTGATCACAGCACCCTTCTTCGGCAGCTTCGTTTTCACATAACGGCTGTCGTCAAAAATACCATACACGGTTGCCGCCTCCTGGTTATAGCCGTCCATATATGTATTCATCGTATATGCCGCAAACTTCTCGGCATCCTTATTGGATGTCTCCGCATCGCCCTTTAACATATACTGATATTTCGCCATCATATGATCTCTGGATATCTTCGATACATGATCAAGAAGAGGCAGAAACATCATTCCAAATAACAGAATTGTTGTTGCCACAAAAATTCCGAATACCAGCGTCAGATAACCGGAAATATTCTGTAAGATAATGCGTAAACGGAATCGGTTGAAGAAACTAAAATGCGGCAGCTTTACTGCCTTCCGGCGCTTGCTCTTTGTCAGGTCACGGCGAATAAACTGTAATGGCGAGTATTTGAGCTTGCGCATCAGCGTAATTCCTGTCACTAGAAACATTAACAGGATCGGCACAACCGTTGTCAGCACAAATGCCTGCTGATTCCAGAGCGTCTCATATTTCGGAAGGCTATAGCTTGAATAGTACAGATCTGCAATGACCTGCTTCATATAAGAGTAACCCAGTATATTACCGATCACTGCCGCGATCAATGTCACGATCACCGGCATTGCCAGATAATGTCTGAATAATTCTCCCTTTGTATAACCGGATGCCCGAAGCGTTCCGATCACGGTTGACTCCTTTGTGATCGTATGACTGATCGTCACGCCAAAGATAAATGCCAGAACAGCGATCAAGATGTAAAGAAAGGCAAGCATGGAGCCTCTGTCGCTTCCCAGATCATCCCCGGCAAAATTCATCGCCTGGTTGGCGTAACGCGGAACATAATCATCAATACCATTGTCCATATTCAGCACGCCAAGCATGGAACCAAGCATCGTCGCTCCGCCGCCTTCTCCGGCAGCATCCACAACGGTATCCATCAGATCATCCGACCATTTCTTCTCCTCGATGTCATCTGCCGGATCACCTGCATTGTAAGTCCATGCATAGTTATACGTCAGACTCTTTTCAGAGAGGGTCTTAAATTCCTCTTTTGTTCCCATCGCCACACCGAAATTGACCGAATCAAACATCATATCCGTATTATTTTCGAACATAGTCGTATAGTCCGAGAAGGAAACAAGACCGGATACCGTATATGTCTTTCCGTCAATCGTAAGTTTATCGCCCGTCTTTGTCTTATTGTTGTCCGCAAACATTCGGTCGATCACGATCTCATTATCTTTCTTCGGAAGTGCACCATTCATGATACAGAGCTTGTTGATCTCATCTCTGCTCTCATAAATACGAAGCTTTTTTTCTTTCTTGTCCTTTCCCTGATAGGTGCGCTCCACATAAAAATCCGGATAGATCGTGACATCGTCCTTTTCAATCTTCTCGATCACCTTGTCCTTCATTGCCTGCTTCAGGTGAAAATGTCCGTTCTCCACATGATATTTTTGATAACGTTCATTACAGGTTGCGATCATGCTGTCACTTGCGACCATATCGCCGGACTCCAGACCAATGGTCAGCACCATAAACAGAAAGATCACCGCATATTTTCCAAATTCAGAACGAAATTCGCGGAATATTCGCTTATTTAATGGATTTCTCATTACCATTCTAACTCCTCTGCAGATATCTTATTTTCATTGCGGTAAGCCTTGCGGATCCTGCCATCGCGCAGTTTAACCACCGTGTCAGCCATCTCCTTGATGGCATCGTTATGTGTTACCATAATAACGGTATTGCCGTATTTACTGTTGACATCGCCGATCAGCTTTAAGATCTCCTTGGATGTCGTATAGTCGAGTGCCCCCGTCGGCTCATCGCACAGCAGAATATCCGGATTCTTGACAAGCGCACGTCCGATCGACGTTCTCTGCTGCTGTCCACCGGAAAGTTGGTTCGGAAGCTTATGACGATGCTCATACAGACCAAGTGTATGTAACAGATCATCAATATCTAACGGGTGGTCGGAAAGATATGCGCCAACCTCAATATTCTCCTTAATATTCAGATTCGGAATCAGATTGTACATCTGAAAGACATAGCCCAGATGCTCTCTGCGGTATCTGGTCAGACGCTTCTCCGTCATATCCACCATCTTCTCCCCATTAATGGATACATAGCCGGAATCCGGTGCATCAATTCCTCCAATGATATTTAACAGAGTCGATTTGCCGGAGCCGGATGGTCCCAGCAGAACGCAGATTTCTCCCTTGTCCACGCTCAGATCAATGCCGCGCAGCACCTGCACACGGCTGTCACCCTGTCCAAAGCTTTTCTTCAGATCATTAATTTCAAGAAACATGGTACTCTCCATTCTATCTTTTCATTTTAGTTAGAATAAACTAACTAATTGTCATTATACCATTGAACAAAAAAAACAGAAAGACAGTTATTGATAATAATTATCAATAAACATCTTTCTGTTTGATTTTGTACTGATTCCTTTATGAAAACAACGTATTATTTCTTAGCGTTCTTCTGACTTTCTTCCTTTTCGTCCTGTTTTTTCAGCTTCTCAATGGCTTTCTGATTCTGCTGATACAGTTCGTCCACCGTCTGGCTGTAGGAGTTAAGGGCTGTCATCTCCTCGTCAACCTCCTCCTGTGTCATTGTGGCTGCATATGACTTCGCATGGATCTCATTGACGCTGTTCCAGAGGTTATCAAGCTCCTCTTTCTTTTTCTTGCCCTGTTTCTTCTTATCAAGAACACGCTTACAATAAGAAAGCTTATCCAAAACCCCATCTGACTGCCGCTGCAGTGGCGTCTTGTCGACAGTGTTCATGCTTGTTGTCTGCTTTCCGGTCGAATCCGAAGACTTCATCTGGTTCTTAATAAAAATGCCACCAACAGCTGCCGCTACGATAAAGACTGCTGCCAGCACTGCGATCACTGCTTTATCTTTCATTGCTATTTCCTCTTTTCTTAAATGATATCCGTATCAGCATATCATACCGCGAAAACGAAGTCAATGAAAGAGCTTGTGCTTTGCCAAAAATTCAGGAAGCCAGATGGATTAAATAATTTGCCGGAACGAACCGATATATCATATAGTACATTTTGATCGTTAGAGGAGGAATCAGGAATGGACGTTGTCTCTTACACCGTAAAACACAGTCTGAATTATTATATGCGCAGTGCCTACCGTGGAAATGTGAATGCACTTCAGGAGGATTTTCGCGGCTCGCAGCCCCAGAGCGTCATTGTGTCGGCCGATGCAAAAGCCGTTCAGCGCATGACCGAGAAGCTTCGCGCACTGAACTATGATTCCGACCACGAAACGGAGATCCTGCAGACTGCGCAGGCATTCGTCAAAACCTACAACAACCTGATCAATTCCTCTGAGGGCATCAGTGACAGCAGCACCTCGGCTCTCAAAAAGAAAATGACAAAAATACTCCGGAACAGTAAGGAAGATCTGTCTTCGCTCGGCATTGAACTCAAGGGCGATGGCAGCCTGTCTCTGGATGAGGAAAAGTTCTCCGAAGCAAGTCCTTCCAAGATCGGCAAATATCTGTCTTCTGACGGTACATTTTCCCGTTCACTCCGGTCCATCGTCGCCAAAATATACCGTTCCTCCGGCAAGATTGCTACCTACAATTCTTTCGGCGAAAAGACGTCCTTAAATCCGGAGGAAAATGGAAAAACCGTTGACTTATCCCTGTGACATCGTTACAATTTAAATATCAAATCGAAGGGGAAAATAATGCATCCGGATCATCGGCTGCATTATGAATCAACAGAATGTCGCAGAACCTTGGCAGAGAATATACGAAGTTTGTCTCGCAAAATATTCTTGGCATGCTCGGCATTTCCATTTACATTCTGGCGGACACCTTTTATATCTCCAAGGCAGCCGGTTCAAATGGAATTACCGTGTTAAATCTCTGTCTGCCGTTATACAATCTGATCTATGCGATTGGCTCGATGATCGGCGTTGGCTCCGCAACACGTTTTACTATCCTGAAAGCGCAGAGAGATTCCGGCTGCGATCGGTTTTTCTCCAATGCTGTATTTTGTTGTCTGATCATCAGCATTCCATTTATATTAATCGGTGCATTCTCACCGGACGGCATCCTGCGGATCATGGGCGGCGATGCAGACATCGCATCACTCGGTGTTCCGTATGCACGTATCTTTCTGATGTTCGCACCATTTTTTATGATCAATTTCATTATCAATGCATTCGTTCGAAATGACGGTGCGCCATCTCTCGCAATGGCAGCAACACTCGCCGGAAGTTTTTTCAATATTATTTTTGACTATATCTTTATGTTTCCTATGGGAATGGGAATGGCAGGTGCAGCACTTGCAACCGCCCTCTCACCAATTGTCAGTACCTGCATCTGCGGGATCCACTTTTTTAAGAAAGACAATCAGATTCGTTTTCTGTGGCAGCCACCGTCACCAAAACGGCTGTTTCAGGCATGCCAGCTTGGAACCTCCGCATTTATCGGTGAATTTTCATCCGGTGTAACAACCACAACCTTTAATTTTTTGATCCTTGGGATTGCCGGTAATGTCGGCGTTGCCGCCTATGGTGTGATCGCCAATCTTGCTCTTGTGGCAACCGCTATGTTTAACGGTGTAGCGCAGGGCTCCCAGCCGCTGATCAGCCGTTATTACGGTAAAGGCGACACCCTCGCCGCCAGACGGCTTCTGCGCTACGGAATTGCTACTGCTCTTGCCCTTTCCGTTGTAATCCTTTTTATCACCAGAGCACAGACCGATCTTCTGATCGCCATGTTTAACAGCGAGGGTTCCAAGGAGCTGCACGGACTGGCATTTGACGGAATAAGACTGTATTTCCCGGGATTTATCTTTGCGGGTTTCAATATAGTAGCCACCGGTTATCTCAGCGCATCTGACTGCGCATTGCAGGCACTCGCCACCTCCTTTTCCAGAGGTGTTATAGCGATCATCCTGTGTGCGTTCACCTTAAGCCGGATCTTGGGAATGCGTGGTATATGGAGTTCCTTTATGACCGCAGAAATGTTGACCACCATAATGATCATGATCATGCTGGTGTATTTGAACAAGAGGAGGAAATGATTTGAAATTACAGTACAACGAAAATGCAGAATATATGGAACGTTTTCTGCGGGATTACATCGAGGCTCATCAGCTCGAGCAGAGCCGTATCGCTCTTGACATCGCCCTGCGGATGCACCGGGATCAGAAAAGAACCGAGGGGCTTCCCTATGTGATCCACCCCATGACACTCGCCCTGCATGGCATCTCACTCGGCATGACGGATGACAACCTGATGGCAGTCATGCTGTTACACGATGTCTGCGAGGACTGCCCTGTCTGCCCGGACGAGCTTCCGGTCAATGAGACTGTGCGCCGCGGCGTAGACTGTATCACCAAGAAGCATCTGGACGGGGAAGCAAAGCTTGAGACGATGAAGCGCTATATGAAGGATATTCGCGGCAGCAGGGAAGCCTGCATTGCCAAGGTCTTCGACCGCTGTCACAATGTTTCATCAATGGCAGGTGTTTTTTCCGAAAAGCGTCTGCAGGCTTATATTACAGAAACAAAGGATTTCATCTATCCTCTGATGGAGCATGTCAAAGAAGATTATCCGGAATATGACACGATGATGTACGCACTGGAATATCAGATCACAAGCATCATCAAAAGTCTGGAAACAAAACTGCACCAATAACGCTTCCTATGGTTTGAAACATTATCGGTGCAGGATAAGATATCCATTTGCGAAAGTTAACGGATATAATTTCTATAATTTTTCATTTCCTTGGCGGCACGGCTGTGGTACATGTAACTGGAGCTAAACAGTACAAAACCATCACAACCTGCTGCTTTTTCTTTCTTGATCTGACTGACCAGATTGTTGTTCTTGCGGCGCCAGCCCAGATCGGAGGAGCTGTAGGTTCCGGCACGGTAGGTTGCCAGCCCGATATACATCGACGTGTTATTCTTGTTCAGATTCACCCATTTGTTTAACCGGTTAGTATACAGAGAGGTCACCTTGCGGCCCATTCTGTACTGGTCACTCCAATAGATCTGAGGCACGATATAATCAATATAGCCGTCCTCGCTCAGCCAGGTTGCCAGATCGCAGCCAAGGCTTTCCGCATACTCAATATTGCCGGCAGGACTGATACCAAACAAAAGCTTCTCATCCTGCTTTTTGACCGTGCTGTAAATGGTTTGCACCATCTTGTTGATCACACGCTTACGCTTGGCAACAGACACCTTGGAAAACTGTGCCCCCTTTGCCTTCGCCGGATAGAAATAATCATCAAAATGAATGCCGTCCACATTGTAGTTCTGAACGATCTCCGCCACAATGCGCCGGATCCGCTTCAGAGAGGATGCCTTACCCGGATCGTAGCTTACGCCCATCTTCTTGCGGTAAGGATTGAGCCATGCATGAAATGTCATTTTGTTCTTATGTGCCGTCTGTATCAGAATCTCCAGCGGATCATAGTCCGGTACAGACTCAAACATATAGGAACTCCACTTTAAATATTTGCTTGGATAAATGGCATCGTTACATGGAGCCACATGGAAATAGATAGTGTTGATACCGTCCTTCTTGAGCTTTTTGAAATACTTGTTCGCATTGGTCTGAAATGCGGACTGTGACTTGTTGTACAAGCCAGCCGCCTTGTAATCGCCAAAAGAGATCCAGACAGCCTGTACATCCGTAACCAGTGCAGAGCCGGTTGACACACTGCTTGCCGTCTTGGTGGTCTTGGTTGCCGCGCTGCTGCTCTCACCGGATGAATGGCGGAATGCTGTGGTATCCCAGACCATACAGATCAGAAGAAGAACTGTAAGTCCAAGAATGATAAATGATTTTTTACGAAATTCCCGTTGTGTCATAGGTAAAACTCCTTTATGTATTTTAACTGCTATCTTAGATGATACCATAAATATATGTTAAAATCATGTTAAAAATGCAAAAAAAGTGACTATCTGAAAACCACTTACCCGTTAACCGATAGTCACTTTTATTTATTTGGGAATCATACTATATCGTATGAACGATTATGCATACTTAGCTGTACTCAGCTTTACACCAGGTCCCATTGTGCTTGCCAGTGTAACACTTCTGAAATACTGTCCCTTTGCAGATGCAGGCTTAGCCTTACGGATCGCATCCAGAATTGCATTTACGTTATCTGCAAGCTGCTCCTCTGTGAAGGAAGCCTTACCTACAGCAACGTGGATGATGTTAGCCTTATCGAGACGATACTCAACCTTACCAGCCTTGATATCCTCGATTGCCTTAGTTACATCCATTGTTACAGTACCAGCCTTAGGGTTTGGCATTAAACCACGAGGTCCAAGGACACGTCCCAGACGACCTACAACACCCATCATGTCCGGTGTAGCTACTACAACATCAAAATCGAACCATCCTTCGTTCTGGATCTTAGGAATAAGCTCCTCGCCACCAACGAAATCAGCACCTGCAGCCTGTGCCTCATCAAGCTTTGCACCCTTTGCAAATACGAGTACGCGAACAGTCTTACCTGTTCCGTGAGGCAGTACAACTGCGCCACGAACCTGCTGATCTGCATGACGTCCATCAACGCCAAGACGGATATGCGCTTCGATTGTCTCATCAAACTTTGCAACTGCTGTCTTCTTAATAAGACTTACAGCATCCTGTACTTCGTACTGTGTTGCCTTATCTACAAGCTTAGCAGCTTCTACATATTTTTTTCCCTTTTTCATAATATAATTAACCTCCTAGTGGTAGTAACGGCGTGTATTCAATGGCAGTCATCTGCCAGCCTCCCACGACGTTCAATCTAATAACAAGTCTTTTCAATATATAATGATTACATCGAGTTATTTATTAATATTAGTCCTCTACAACAACGCCCATGCTGCGGCATGTACCTGCGATCATGCTCATTGCTGACTCTAAAGAAGCTGCGTTCAAGTCAGGCATCTTGGTCTCTGCAATTTCCTGTACCTGAGCCTTGGTAATGGTAGCAACCTTTGTCTTGTTAGGTACACCAGAACCGGACTGAATCTTGCAAGCTTTCTTGATCAGTACAGCTGCCGGAGGAGTCTTTGTGATAAAGCTGAAGCTCTTATCCTGATATACAGTGATAACAACAGGGATGATCAGATCACCCTGATTTGCTGTCTTCGCATTAAACTCCTTTGTAAACTGTACGATATTAACTCCATGCTGTCCAAGGGCTGGTCCAACAGGCGGTGCTGGAGTTGCCTTTCCGGCAGGAATCTGCAATTTAATATATCCTTCGACTTTCTTAGCCATTTTCTTAACCTCCTATATATTTCCTGACGTACATTCACGTCAAAATTCACACTTTAGTGCGGCGCTTGTATCTCAAGCGGCTTTCTCAGACGATTTCCACATCGTTGAAACTAATCTCAACCGGCGTCTCACGTCCAAACATATCGATGTTGATCGTGACCATACGGTCTTCGTGATTGATCTGGCGAACAATTCCTGTTGTATCTTCCCAGACACCAGACTTTACAACCACGGAATCACCAATACTGAACTCGCATGCCGGAGCATTTGCCTTCAGTCCCATGCTTGCCATCTCTGCATCTGTAAGTGGAACCGGTTTGGATCCCGGACCGACAAAGCCTGTCACTCCACGGGTATTCCGAACGACATACCATGTATCATCATTCAGATACATATTGATCAGCACATAGGCCGGGAACATCTTTTTCGGAACAACCTTTGAATCCTCATCCTCCCCCTCAGTCACATTCAACATCGGGATTGAAACCTCAAGAATCTGATCCTGCAGGTTACGATTTTCAATCGTTTTCTCGATATCCATCTTTACCTTTTTCTCATATCCGGAATAGGTATGTGCCACATACCAATGTGGCTCTTTATCTGCCATACGATCTGCCATACGTCAATCACCCTTATCCTATCTGAAGAATCTTATCCAGGCCAGTCTTAATCACAAAGTCTAACAATGCAATGATGACTGCCAGAATAACTGTAACGACAACAACTGCGGTGGACTCCTTCACAACTGTGTTCTTGTCCGGCCAAACGATACGTTTGAATTCGGCTTTCATGTTCTGAAAAGCGCCTTTTTTCTTTGCAGCTTTTTCTGCTTTCTTCTGTGGTTCGTTCTGCTCTTTGATTTCCTCTTTGATCTCAGAATCTCCCATATCTCACATTCCTTTCATTCTACGAGACTATTTTGTCTCCTTGTGTAATGTGTGTCTTCTACAGAATCTGCAATACTTCTTGGTTTCCATTCTGTCAGGATGGTTTCTCTTCTCCTTCGTCGTATCGTAGTTACGCTGCTTGCATTCTGTACATGCTAAAGTAATTTTTACTCTCACGACACTATTCACCTCCATATTAGTTTGTTTAAAAAAAGACATAAAAAAAAGACCTGTTACATCGCCCGATAATTATAACAAAGTAGAGTTCTTTCGTCAAGAGGTAAATCCCATTATCTGCAACGTTTCTGAACTTTTTCGGGTTCCTTCTGTCATTTCTTTCTATTTTTCCCAATTTATGACTCATTTGATTTTCCCAGTGACATTTTTATGGTATACTTCATAAAACAAACGGAACAAATCGGCAAAGCGAGGTCTTTCTTATGAACAAACTGACAGCTCATAAAAATGATATTATCCTGCTCCTGATTCTTGCGATCGCAGGGCTTTGTGTGACCGGCGGATACCGGCTGCTTCACCGCACCACCGGCGATACCGTCACGATCACCGTCGATGGCAGGACATACCGCACACTCCCTCTGTCCGTCGATACAACTCTTGATATCCCGGGGGCAGACGGCGGCACCAATCATCTGGAAATAAAAAACGGGCACGCCTCCATTACAGAGGCTGACTGCCCGGATAAACTCTGTGTACATCAGACTTCGATCCGCCACAACGGAGAAAGTCTGGTCTGTCTTCCTCATAAGGTGATCGTAAAGGTCACGGCAAATGCATCGGAGGACGACCTGGATGGTGTTGCCAAATAATCGACCCCCATCAGCAATAATAATTAAACAGCATCCCACTGTAAAGTGAGGTGATGTAGGAGTATCCCTTCGGCGGTTTCCCGTAATCCGGATAAGATACGATCTTTTTCTGAATATAATCCATTGGATTGAGCTTGATTTCTTCGTTCTTCTTGCGAAGTCTGCGGTTTAACGCGGAATCTCTTCCGATCAGCTTCTCCATGTCGCCATCCTGCGCTGCCTGCGAGGCAAGTGACTCGTCCATCTTCATCCTGCCCTGCTCATCCAAGGTGATGCCGCAGGATTCCAGCTCAGACAGATATGGCTTTAACAGATTCTGATACTCGCGGATCAGTCTCGGACTCTGTCCGGTCTGACCGCTGTAGTTGTTGGTGCTGTCCACCAGCTTATTGTAAAATCGGATAATGCCGGAGACACCGTCAAGGATCTTGTCGCTGTCCGGAAGATAGGAAATCTGTGCTGCCTGATCACCCGGTGCATACATGGACACCTCTAACGATCTTCCCAGCACGAAGGTATTGCCTAAGGTTTCCTTCGTCTCTCCGTTCCACTCAAAGGAGGCACTGGATGGTCTGGAAACGACATTGTTCATATTATAATAAGAAACAATTCCTCTTCCGTCTCCTCCCTCTCCGGTACGGTCCGCAAACGAAAACAGATTGCCACCGTCCGGCGAGCCCGTCATATTGGACTCGATCCGCATCATGATCTTATCGGCACTTCGCGATACCGGCGTTGCCGTCAGTCCGATCTTCGCCTTATTGATAAAATCACAAAGGCCTTCCATGATCTCACGGTGATTGGCATCCTTACGGATATTGTACTGAAAATCATAACTGTCATCACCAACCGCCACGCGGAAACGATACGTTCCTGCCGAAAGTCCCTTTCCGGTCATATAGTATTCGTTGCCGACATTGACCTGCGTGGTTGCAAGATGATTGACCCGGATCATCGGCTCTTTCGGAAGCTGGCTGTAGTCTTCGTTGATAATCCTCGTTCCGACCTGCGCCTCATCTGAGGATACCGCCTTCTTCTGTGCAAAGACACTGTCCATGGAATCCTCGGAAAGCATTGACAGTGTGTTGCTCAGGGAGATTGCCGCCTCCTTAATATTGAGCGCATACTCCTGCTTCGCCTGAGACAGGCGCACCAGATAGATCGGCGATGACTGGGTCATCTTGGTGATATTTTTCATGACGGAGCGCAGCTCTGAAGACTTATGGGTATCATACTTGGTTGCCGGTTTCTGTGCATAGTTACCGATAAAGTAATTATAGACATTATAATCCATCAAAACCACTCTCCTTTACTAAACTTTAAAATGCAATCTTTCCTCATTCCGATGCGTCACATCTGCCACCCCGGAATATAAGAACTTCTCACTTTCTTAACGCTCTTATTTTACGATTGGAGCATAACGGATCCGGATCACAGGCAGTGCCTTAAGCTCTGTATAATAATTGGTCTGCCAGTCCTCTCCCTGTGAAGGATCATTCTCACCGCTTGCCGGTGGTGCAAAAATCTTCAGATCCATATCCTTTGCGCCATCAAGACGATTCTTGAAGAATGCACTCATCATGTCGACACACTTCACACCGGGTGCCTTGTAGAACCAGAAACCGTTCAACTCGAGCATCAGGTTCATGTCCACCGTATCCTCATCAAAATATGCCTCACAGAATACCGGATCACTGTCAAAATGAAGCGGTACACTGATTCCGTCAGCATCCTCAGAGCCACCCCAGCGAAGTGTTGCCGGAAGTGCTGTCTCTGCGCCAACCTCCATAGACGGCTGGAAGAAATCATCATGAATGATATCACGGTAAGTGTCCATCAGTGGCTGCTCAATACCAACCTCTGCGTTGTTCGGATCCTCGATCTCCAGACCAAGGCGTCCTCTGTCACGGAACTGATACAGTGTAAAACCGGAAAGCCATTTGTCCTTGTCTGCCTTAAGCATCTCACAGAACTCCTTAAGCATATCTGCCTGATCATATGGTCCTGTTACATCACCGTCTGAGTTGAACTCGGAAAGTACCATCGGCTTCTTCGTTCCGCCATTGACAAAGGTATAACGCTCATAGCTCTTCTTGGCAAGTGTATAGATATCCTCTACCTTGCTGCGGGAGAAGGTATCTCCCCCTTCCTCAGCCACATCATATGGCCAGCCCCAGTGAAGAGACATATAACGGTCAACGGATACGATATCTGCTGCTCTGGAAGCCTCTGCAAAGATATCCTCCATCTCCATCTTCTCATCATCAACGCTCTTGCAGCCATCCAGACAGATGATCGTCTTAACGTTCGGAGCTTCCTCACGGATAATCTCGCTGGCATGTGCAAAGAATGCTGCAACCTCCTCATAGCTTGCACGCTTGTTGAAGGAGAACCAGTTACCGGTTGCTTCATGATTGATACGAAGCTGTACACGACCAAAGGTGCGAAGATCCTGACCGATCGCTCTCAAGTGTTCATCGGATACCTTCGGATCGATCGTCATTGTCAGAAGAACGTCCTGACCATGACGGCGCACATCACGCATACATGTGAACGGCTCGTCATCGCGCGTTCCGTTCAGACCACCCTTGTAGGTGAAATAGTCATCGTATGGAAAATCCCATGCAAACTGTACCGATGGATCTGCATGAACGACGCTGGCACGTCCCGGCCATCCCTCATCATTTGGATAATAGCAGTACATCAGATTGATCGCTCTGTGTGGTCTGCCAAGCTTCTGCAGGATATAATCCTGATTCACATATTCGCCTCTCTCACTGCCGTCTCCAAGATCAACCGCACACTGTGCAGGTCCCATGTGGAGTGCTTTTGCTTTTAATTCACTCATTCTTATACCGTACCTTTCTATAATCTGTACTTAAGACAGATGTATTTTCTGAATTGATCAAACGCCTCAAAACGACTGATCTATATATAAGCAACGGAGTTTCACAAAGTAACTCCATTATCTTCTTCATTATATTAGAAGAATTCTCTTTATGCAACTGATAAATCAAGGTTTTGTCTGGTTTTGCAATTTTTTATTAAAATCTTCCCTCTGCACTGCTTTCACTCCGTCTCAAGCAGAAGGTATATATGATTAATTATATCATTTATTATCACAAAATGCTATCGGCTTTTATTAAAAAGCAGGCACAGCCTTTCAATCACCTGAAAAACTATGCCTGCTTATCATTGTGACAGGGGATGCTCTGACACGCTATCCTCCCGTCTGTTATTTCTTAATCTTTACCTTCTTAGCTTTACTATAGGAGCCAAATACAAGATTTCCCTGTGTATCGGTTTTATATCCACATACACGAACGTAATACGTTTTCTTTTTCTTGAGCTTCTTGATGGTCAGTATATACTTCTTTGTCATCTTTGATACAGGTTTCTTAAATTTCTTGTTTGTGCTGTAC
Organism: Jutongia sp.; assembly: GCF_057878315.1. Taxonomy (NCBI): domain Bacteria; kingdom Bacillati; phylum Bacillota; class Clostridia; order Lachnospirales; family Lachnospiraceae; genus Jutongia; species Jutongia sp. Next base: position 60,189 of record NZ_DBLXSO010000004.1, read on the forward strand.
TGTACACAATAACCGTCTGCCCCTGCTGCCGGCTTGATCATAACGACTAATTTTCTGCCAGCCTTATTCTTTACGGAAGCAAATCCTGCCTTTCCAACAGAAGAACTCGTGCTTACCGGCTTACTGCTTGCTGCCGGCTTTGCCGATGTCTGTGTAACCGGCTTTTTCGTTGGCTTTACAGTCGGTTTTGCTGTTGCACGTGTAACCGGCTTATTCGTCGGCTTCACAGTTACGGCCGGCTTCGGTGTTTTGGTCGGTTTTGCAGTTGCCACCGGTATCTTACTCGGCACCGCTGTCGGCTTCACAGTCGGTTTTGTGGTCGGCTTTGCCGGTTCCTTGGTTGGTTCCGGTGTCGGCGCTGCGCTCGGTACCTCTGTCGGCTTTGCCGGCTCCTTCGTAGGCTCCGGTGATGGTGCTGCACTCGGTTCCACAGCCGGTGTATTGGTCGGCTCTGTTTCCGGTGTCTTTGTCGGCGTAGTTCCCGGTGTCACGGTAGGCTCTGCTGTCGGCTCCACAGTTGGCTCCGGAGACGGATCAATGTTTGGAGTTTCCTCTCCATCCATTTTCTGCTCATCGTATGTTACTTCTGCGGAAGCATCAATGCCGATCTCGTAGGTCTTATACTCCTCAGCACCCAATACCACATTGATCTTCTTAGAATCCGTACCGTTTAAAATTGTAATACTCTTCTCAACCGGTGTCTCATACTGGTTATTGACGCGGAGCTGTGTGATCTTTCCGTCCTCCACAACCGTGCTGTATGTCAACTGTGTATCGTACTGCACGGAAGGCTTTACAATACTGAAGGCTGCGGAATTATCGATCAGATTCAGTTCATCCATCGCCGTCTCTCCTGTGTAGGCTGTTGCCTTCACGGATACCGATACATTATCGGATTCACTGTCAAATTCCGGCTTATAACCAAACTGTAGGATATATTCACCACGGTTGATCGCTTCCATTGCACCGCTGCCCTTGATGACGAGCTGCTTCTTATCTGCATCATATGAGGCAGACTCTGAGATTGGACGTACGCTAAGTGCCTCCTGATCTGCTGACGTAAGATCCAAGCGGATCGTATCGTCTGCCGTAAGTGCCTTTGTTCCGGCATTGCTCAAAACAGTCTGCACGATACGCTCTCCTCCGGATAATACCTCTGTAACCTCCGGACTTCCAACAACAATATCAGCTCCAAGCAGAGTCAGTTTCGTCTCTGCCTTCGCACCGTTGTCTGCGACAAGGTCAAATGCCTCGTTTTTCAGTGTATCGCCAAGCGTATAGCTAAAGCTTACCTGGCCGCTTTCTCCACTTTCCAGATGGATCGGCAGATCTGCTGCAACGATCGTGTCTCCCTGTTTTACTGTGACAGCGTCCATCGCTTTGCGTCCCGCATTGACAAAGGATAAGGTGACATTGATCGTGCTGTTTTTCTCAATGTTCTGACCAAATGTGTCTGCGGATACATTTTCAAATGCATCTGTGATCTGCTTCTGGCTGCTGATCAGCCGTGCCGGCTTCTCCTCATCGTCGGCCTGGGCAAATGGTGTTTCCTCGTTTGAGCTATCTTTCTGTTCGACCTCCTGTGCACAGGCAACAGCGGTAAACTTATCTCCGTCCACTGCCACGCTGCTTCCGATCAATGTCTCATCACCGGTCGCCACACTGTTCAGGGAATACTTCATGGACAGTTTTCCTGCCTGTGCATTCATATACTTCACATAAGTGTGCATTGCAGAATCCTCACCGGATGCCTGCCAGTATACGGCACTGTCCTTAATGGTATCTCCGCCTCTTGCAAAATCGAATTTTTCTGAAACCTCTCTGGACTCATCCGTCATGGAAATGTCATTCGCACTACCATCTTTCTGATAGCCCTGTACAACCAGATAAGAATCGCTCAGCTCATTATTTTCGTATTCTGACTGCTTCCATGCTGCGAGGAAGCTGCCCCCCTGATCGGTTACATATTTCACACGAGGCTGTGTCTCTGCTGCATTGTTACAGGTAATTCTGTTTACACTCTTCTGTGTCCCCGCCTCGATCATATATGAATAAAGCTCTCTCTCCTGCACCTTTTCACTGGTTCCCATGCTCGCCAATACCATTGCCGTGCCATCGTCACCCAATGCAATATCATACGCCTGTACTCCCTTGATCTCTCCTCGCTCTAAATACGCCGGTGTACTCCACTCTTTTCCGTCATAGTAGCTGTAGCAGAGCTTCTTCTCGCCCATTGCATCCTTCTGAAGTGCGTCTACATCCGTACCCGTAAGATCATAGGAATCACTCTCCCAGACTACGATCGCTTTTCCGTTTCTCACTGCCACTTCCGGCGCCATATCGGCAACCTTATTGCTCGTAAGACAAGTGTGCTTTCCATTCACATACACATGAACTTCTGATGAATTATAAGCAGCGTTTAATTCGTCCGTATCCACGGAACCGTCTGACATAATATCCGGATCATAATCCACTGAATCAAACGCCAGTACATTTAAATCTCCGGCTGCCGCATAATCTACAGAGTTGATGGTTTCGCTCTTACCCGCTGTTCTCCATGAGGTGAGCTCCTCCGGCTTCGTCCAGCTGCTGCCGGATTTCGCACTGATCGCCGGATTGATGCTTGCAAGATCATCCAGTGTATCGGAATATGCAAGTCCCATGCTGTCCGCGCTTTCTGAAAGTACAGGATTGATATCCGGATCAATATACTGTGTCCAGTCACTTCCCTTTTTCATGGAAGAATACTGTACCACCTTGCTGGTGTCCTGACTGCTCATATTGGCAAAATCCATCAGGTTCGGTCTTCCGGATGGGAAATTCGCCCAATCCTTGAAGGTTTTATTCTTGCTAAAACCTGTTCCGCAAATTCTCTTTTTCTTGTGAACAAATATGCCCTTGTACTCAAAGGTCAGTGCAATATCACCGGTAAAGTTCAGACAGCCACCATAATAGGTCTTTGACTGATCCAGATCCTTAAAGGTAATAATACGGTTATCATAACCGAGTGTTAACTGTCCCTCCGGTCCAAACTTCAGCTTGATAAGCTTTGCATCAAAACCGATACCTCCGCTGGCACCTACATAGCCCTGTACACCAACAATAATATCCGAAACAAAATCATACTCGCTGGTCACTGTCAGATTATTGGACTGGAAGTTCATTCCAACAAATTTATCATGGTATGCGTTCTTTCCACTCAGAAGGGCATCCACGCTTACAGAGCATCCAACCTTGATTCCATAGTAAACCGGAACAATACCAATTACAGTGCTGTTATCAAATCCAAATTCATATCCAAGCGATCCGGCAATACCACCGCCGGTATACGTAAGCACCCATTTACCGTTGATATAATCTGCTGTACCGAATGCATAACCGGATATCTTCTTACTCATTTTATTGTCACGAAGATCATTGATCGTGTCTGTCACCACGGAAACCACATGATCCTCATCCAGTCCTGCTGTTCCGATCGCGATCATAAAGGTCTTCTTCATCGGATCCTTTGTATCCTGATATGCGATCTTCATTGGCAGTACCTTTGGAAGATCAAAGGAGAAATTACGGTTAATGATCTCTCCTGCTGAGATCGTCGGTGTCTGTACAGTTCCACAGAAATTCATCTCGGTCGGTTTCGCCGGCGTTCCTATATCAGAAACATTGCTCACGGTAAAATTCCCCGGCATATCCATCAGAAGAGTTCCGCTTGCCGCCTTCACCTGAAACTGCGGTGTATATTTTCCGGTCTTTGTATTCTTGGTGTTGACCTCAAATACTGTTTTCACCCATTCATACTTCATTCCCTCCACGGATGCAACGGTTGCAGAGGTCGGCTTGATCTCCTTTCCGTTGATCGTCATCGTCAGTGAATGCGCCTGCGATGCCTTCGAATACACATAAAGTGTTTTTTTGGCACCTTTATACAAAACGACATTACGGATCGGTGCACCCCCGGCTTCCTTGATCATCAAAGTACAGTCTGTATTCATCAAGGTGGCGGATGCTTTCATCATAACGGTGGTTCCTGTATTTTTCTGAACACCGTCACGGTAGATCGGATAACGTACAAGCTGCGATGCAAAGGATTCATCTTCGGATGCGATCTCCGTTACAACATCCGCATTTGTAAGCCCTGTCACTCCGCTATAATCTAACGCTATTGTCTCCGTTTCGACTGCCTTTTCTCTTTTGATGTTTTTCGTCACACTGGAAATAACATTGCCATCCGTATCTACAATAAATGACCGGATCTGAATCGTTGTATTCTTCACCTTTCTGAAGGAATCGCTCAATGTCAGATTCTGACGGTATTTTGCAGCCATCTCATAATTGTTGATCGGATAAGCACCTGCTGTCTCACCGCTTTCCATATCCGTAAGCGGTACCGATAACTGACATGCGCCATAGGTCACACCAATCTCAGCGTCTGTTGAAGTTGGTTTCCAGACAACAGCATCACCGTTGGAAAGCTGTTTCACCTTCTCTACGGAACTGTTCTTAACATCCCAGGTCACTTTCTTATCAGACTCTGTCTTAGCTTCAAAGCTTGTTTTGCTGCTATCCGTTAAATAGGACTTGTTATTGTCCGCATTTACCGGTCTGATAATATAAAGCTGCTCCTTCAAGGTCTCCACATAAACGCTGGAGCGGTAAAGCTGACCACTTGTTTCATCAGTCACCGTTACATAAGCAAATCCGTCCGTCTTACCGGTCATGGTAAGCTTTGAGCCCTCAACGGAACACTCCACAACGCTCTCATCGGAGGACTTGACACTAAACACATCATCCTCACCGGCACCGCCCTTGATATCCATATAACGGGTCATAGTTGCCTGATTGAGTGCACTGTAAAATGCATCTGCATCATCTGCTACATCGAGAGCATCTGAAATCAGTGTCCTGTTGGAAAGTTTATATACTTTCGGAGCCACCGTTCCATTCTCCTCCAGCGACAGCGGTGACTTGTCTAACTTCTCCCAGATCGCGTACATCGTCAGGGACTGCTCTCCCTCATAACGTGCGCCCGGCATATACATTTTGCCGCTTCCATCCTTTTTCGTATTCCATCCGATAAAAGTGTAACCGCTTCTCTGCGGTTCATCCATGGTAAGCACGGAATTATACAGATCCTCTTTGCGCTGTGTGTCCGGCATGCCGGTCACTTCATCGGTCGTATTGACATTATAATTCAGTGCATATTCTCCCTCTAACATTTCCATATCTGAGAATGTATCAACCGAATCCATCACATCCGGAGTGATCCCGCTGGTAACTGCACCGGACCATGCAATATAATCTCCCCTTTTGTAGCCACGGTTACAGGAAACATAATAGCCAAAGCCATTCGGGCTGACAAACTGCACACCGTTCTTATCGTACTTGGTGATCTTTCCCTGACAGATGAGTCCCTTATACCCATCCTTATAGGTTGCCTTCATATAGGTCTGACCACTTTTCGTCATACAAACATTTTCTGACTGTCCGATATATGACGATTGGGAGAGGTCCCCCGATCCTGTTGCTACCACCGGTGTTCCGTCATTCTCATACATGAACAGAGCAAACGGATAGGAAGAATCTCCACTATACCGGAACAGGAAATATCTGCCCTCCACCTGTGATTCCGTGAACTGATGTCCTGTTGACCAATTCGCCGTTCCCCAGGAGGCATCATACGGGAGACCATTGATCCTGTTCGCAGAGGTAACATTATCAAAAAACTGGCTTTTACTAAGCTTCACGCTAAACAGACCGGATTCATAATAACGCTCCCATACTGCGTACAGGGTAAGCACACTGTCACCTGTGTACGCACTGCCGGCTGCATAGATATCTCCGGAGCCGTCCTCCGCTGTGTTCCAGCCTTTGAAACGATATCCCTTTCGAAGTGGCTTCTTGTCTGATAAAGTCAGTGCCACGCCCTGCTTTTTCACCTGATCCTCCGGCATGTTCCGAACGGCATCTCCATTCGTCTGATACATCACCGCATATTCCCCGGAGCTCAGCTCCGTGTAGGAATACTTATCCAACCCCGCAAGCTTTTTCATTGTCACATCGGTATCTGCATTCACCCATGTGATCTTCTCTCCGACATCACGTCCCTGATTGCCGCTTAAGTAATAACCAAATCCATTCGAGCTGCTGAAGTAAAGACCATTCTGATCCGCCTTACCCATCTCGCAGAGAGCCATCACGCCCTCAATGCCGTCGGTATAGGTCTTCTTCATATAGGTTTTGGCCTGTGTTGTCAGGCACACATTGTCTGCTTTACCAATGTGTGAACTGGCAAGCAGATTCTTCGATCTTCCGGCAACCACCGGCGTACCTTCATTCTCGTACATACATAATGCAATCGGATAGTCCGAATCGCCGGAATACTTCAGTACGAAATAACGTCCTTTCATGATTGTTGTCTTTAACTGATGTCCGCTTGACGCATATGCTGTTCCCCAGGATGCATCAAAGGGCAGCGAATTCAGCCTGCTTGTACTCATTACATAATCAAACAACTGATCAATACCATACCGTCCCGCAAAGACACCGGTATAATATTCTCCCTCATGTACTGCTGCGGTCGTCTGTGTCCCTGTCGACGCAGCTTTTACCGTGATCCCCTGAAAGGATGTTGACGAAAATATCATTGCGAACGTCAATACACCGCAGAGAACACGTTTCTTTACCTCGTGTAGCTTCATAGAATCCCTCCTTTATCTTTTTCACTTCTTTATATATGTGGTTATCATATATTATATCAGTTTAGGGGGACGGGGTTTCCAAATAGAGTGAATGGTCAAAATATGGTGTGAATGGCACGCTGCCCCATTGAAAATTAAATTGATGGGCTTCCCACCTTGGGAATAGAACTCCCCCATAATATTTCTTATGTACGAAAAATCAAATAGGCATTTTGCCACGAAAAACTGATTGATCCGTGAACTGTGACTGAAAAATTGACGCAGATCAGTAGGATTTCTGAAAAGTCTTTGCTTTGCAATGCTTTGATAAATACGCATCCGCACGACTGAGCCCCGTAGGTGGGCTCAGCTATTTCGGACGGCACGCTCCCGCTACCACTGCACCACGCAGCGGTACATAACGCCCCATGCAAATTTATAATAGAACATAATATTATTTAAATTGTAAGGGCGTAAGTACCGGCGGGTGCAAGTGCCTTTCGAAACATCTGAATCCCACCTCGGGGCGAGTACGGCAGGATGCGTTTATCAAAAATCAAAGCAGCAAAGCAATTAGACTTTTCGAAATCCGTAAGTGACAAGACAATTTTTCAGTCACAGCTCACGGATTTTCCAGTGCTTTGGCAGGCAAAATGCCATTGAGGATAGTGAGACATAAGAATTATTATGGGGAAATTTATGTTTTGGTGGTGGGGGAAGCCTATCATTTCTGCGTTGAGATTATACGGGATGGGGTGACCATTCTGATTTCATTTTAGGAAGGATGACGGAAGAACAAAAAAAGAAGCCTTATCTCTAAGACTTCTCTGATCCGCAATGCGGAAGAAGGGACTTGAACCCTCACGTCGTTGCCAACACTAGATCCTTAGTCTAGCCTGTCTGCCAATTCCAGCACTTCCGCATGTTTCGCTTTGCACTTTTGTGCCGCGAACAAATAAGATAATATCATCTGTATTTCTATTTGTCAACAGTTTTTTTCAAATTATGAAATATTTTTCAAAAAAATATCATTTTCGCGCTTCATCTGTTAAAATATGATGCAGGGTTCAAAAGCAGATAGCGATGTATGTATACATACAAATTGCTATCCGGTGGCTTGCCCCAACATCACTATATATAATAAGGAGAATTTCCATGAAGAAAGACGGCTACTACTCTTCCGGACAGTTTGCCCGGCTTGCCGGCGTCTCTGTACGCACGATCCGGTACTACGATAAGCAGAATATCCTGAAGCCTTCCTATGTGAATGAGAATGGTGCCCGTTTCTATACCGACCATGATCTGGCAAGACTGCAGCAGATCCTTCTTTTAAAATATCTTGGTTTCTCGCTGGACGATATCCGCGAGATGACGGTCGATACTGCCGACTATCATATGATGAAAAATTCTCTCGAGCAGCAGCACAAGCTGATCCAGGATCGCATCGAACAGATGCAGCTTGTGGAGACGGCGATCCGTGATACCGCCGATGCCATAGAAAAGGATCACGAGCTGGACTGGAGCCAGATGCTGCGCCTGATCCACCTGACCGGTATGGAGACAAGCCTGAAACGGCAGTATCAGGATTCCACCAACATCACTGCACGGATCAATCTTCATCAGAAGTATTCTGTCAATAAGCAGGGCTGGTTTCCCTGGATCTATGAGCAGGCAGACATCCGTCCGGGCATGCATATCCTTGAGGTCGGTTGCGGCAATGGCGCACTCTGGACAGAGAATCTTGCACAGCTTCCGGAACAGATCTCCATTCTGCTTTCCGACATATCCGAGGGTATGCTGCGTGATGTCCGTCGTACCATCGGTGCTGAGGATTCCCGTTTCTCCTACCGGACGATCGACTGTGCGAATATTCCCTGCGAGGATCATTCCTTCGATCTGATCTTTGCCAACCATGTCCTTTTCTACTGCGATGACATTCCGCAGGTCTGCAGTGAGATCCGCCGTGTTCTTAAAAAGGACGGCTGCTTCATCTGCAGCACCTACGGTTCCCGTCACATGAAGGAGATCAGTAAACTGGTGCAGGATTTTGATCCGCATATCCAGCTTGCAGCAGACAATCTTTATGACCGCTTCGGTCTGGAAAACGGAGCCTCTATTTTGCAGCCGCATTTCCGTCAGGTAACTCTGTCCCGTTATGTGGACAGTATTTATCTGAAGGAACCCGAACCGCTGATCGATTATATTTTATCCTGCCATGGCAATCAGAACCAGTATCTGTTAAACCGCTATAAGGACTTCCGTCATTTCGTCCAAAAGGCAGCGAAGGACGGCTTTACGATCACGAAGGACGCCGGAATTTTCCTGTGCCGTCCCTCATAGACAGGCGAAACTGCCCGGAAACGTATTCATTTTTCACAATAAACCAACATTTTCATTGTCGGATTTACAGCAAAGTGACAATTTTACAAAAAAAGCTTGAAGGTGACGTTACGTCACCTTTTATACTGTGTACAGAAACTGAAAAATGAACATACTTCTATTGGGACTTACACAAACAGATCAAAGAAAGGAGATTCCTTATGAAAGGTATTATCTTAGCTGGCGGTTCCGGCACAAGACTTTATCCATTAACAATGGTCACATCAAAACAGCTTCTGCCGATCTACGACAAGCCGATGATCTACTATCCGCTTTCCGTACTGATGAACGCAGGGATCCGCGAGATACTGATCATCTCAACACCACAGGACACACCTCGTTTTAAAGAGTTGCTCGGAGACGGTCATCATTTCGGTATCGATCTGACCTACGCTGTTCAGCCAAGCCCGGACGGACTGGCACAGGCATTTATCATTGGCGAGGAATTCATCGGAAACGACACCGTTGCCATGGTACTCGGTGACAACATCTTCGCCGGCCACGGACTGAAAAAACGGCTGAAAGCCGCTGTCGAGAATGCAGAGACCGGAAAGGGAGCTACCGTATTCGGTTATTACGTCGATGATCCGGAGCGTTTCGGTATCGTTGAGTTCGATCAGGACGGAAAGGCTGTTTCCATCGAAGAGAAACCGGAGAAGCCAAAGAGCAATTACTGTGTAACCGGTCTTTATTTCTATGACAACCGCGTTGTCAAATATGCGAAGGAGTTAAAGCCAAGTCCACGAGGCGAGCTTGAGATCACCGATCTGAACCGCGTCTATCTGGAAAACGGCGAGCTGAACGTAGAACTTCTCGGACAGGGCTTTACCTGGCTGGATACCGGAACACATGAGAGCCTTGTCGAGGCAACCAACTTCGTAAAGACCATCGAGTCTCACCAGCACCGCAAGATCGCATGTCTGGAGGAGATTGCTTACTTAAACGGCTGGATCACCCGTGAGGATGTGCTGAAGGCATATGAGCCGCTCAAGAAGAACCAGTACGGTCAGTATCTGATGGACGTTCTGAACGGCAAGTACATGGATGTTCTTCACTAATTAATGTTTTGCGATGCCAGACACCGAATAACAATTTATATTACAGATTAAGGAGAAAAATTATGACTATTATCGTAACCGGCGGTGCCGGATTTATTGGAAGTAACTTTGTATTTCACATGCTGAACAAGTACCCGGACTACCGTATCGTCTGTCTGGACTGCCTGACTTATGCCGGAAACCTCTCTACTCTGGCTCCTGTTATGGACAATCCGAATTTCCGTTTTGTTAAGGAAGATATCACAGACCGCGAAGCTGTTTACAAATTATTCGAGGAGGAGCATCCGGACATCGTTGTCAACTTCGCTGCAGAAAGCCACGTTGACCGTTCCATTGAGACACCGGAGGTATTCCTTCAGACAAACATCATGGGCACTGCCGTATTGATGGATGCATGCCGTAAATATGGCATCACCCGTTATCATCAGGTATCTACCGATGAGGTTTACGGTGATCTTCCACTCGACAGACCGGACCTGTTCTTCACAGAGGAAACTCCGATCCATACAAGCAGCCCTTACAGTTCATCCAAGGCCGGCGCTGATCTTCTGGTGCTGGCATATCACAGAACCTACGGTCTGCCTGTAACGATCAGCCGCTGCTCAAACAACTACGGACCATATCACTTCCCTGAGAAGCTGATTCCTCTTATGATCGCCAACGCACTGAATGACAAGCCGCTTCCTGTATACGGTACCGGTGAAAACGTTCGTGACTGGCTGTACGTCGAGGATCACTGCAAGGCGATCGATCTGATCATCCACAAGGGACGTGTCGGCGAGGTTTACAACATCGGTGGTCACAACGAGATGACCAACATCGATATCGTTAAGATCATCTGCAAGGAGCTTGGCAAGCCGGAAAGCCTGATCACATATGTATCCGACCGTAAGGGTCACGATATGCGTTATGCGATCGATCCGACCAAGATCCACAACGAGCTTGGCTGGCTTCCTGAGACGAAGTTTGCTGACGGTATCAAGAAGACCATTCAGTGGTATCTTGACAACAAGGAGTGGTGGGAGACAATCATCTCCGGCGAGTACCAGAATTACTACGAGAAGATGTACGGTAACCGCTAATCCATAACCATAGAATGATACCCGGAAAGAGGAACAGTGTTTTATGAAAATATTAGTAACCGGCGTCGCCGGACAATTAGGACATGATGTCATGAATGAGCTTGCGTCCAGAGGACATGAGGGCATCGGAAGTGACCTTGCTCCGGAATACAACGGTATTGCAGACGGAACCTATGTGACAAAAGCAGCCTATGTATCCATGGATATCACAAACCGTGCCTCTGTCGCTGAAACGCTTTTAAAGATCAACCCGGATGCTGTCATCCACTGTGCCGCATGGACTGCCGTGGATGCCGCTGAGGACGATGCCAACAAAGATAAGGTCTATAACGTCAACGCAACCGGCACGGAGAACATCGCCGCTGTCTGCAAGGATCTTGACTGCAAGATGATGTATATCAGTACCGATTATGTATTTGACGGTCAGGGAACCACACCGTGGAATCCGGACTGCAAGGATTACAAGCCGTTAAATGTATACGGTGCATCCAAGCTCGACGGCGAGCTTGCTGTGTCCGAAATATTGGACAAGTATTTTATCGTGCGTATTGCATGGGTATTCGGTACCAACGGAAAGAACTTTATCCGTACCATGCTCAATGTCGGAAAGACACATGATAAGCTGACTGTTGTAAATGACCAGATCGGTACGCCGACTTATACCTTCGATCTTGCAAGACTTCTTGTTGACATGATCGAGACGGACAAGTATGGATATTACCATGCAACCAATGAAGGCGGCTATATCAGCTGGTATGATTTCACAAAGGAGATCTTCCGTCAGGCAGCAGCCATGGGACACACGGAATATGACGAGTCACACGTCACCGTCACTCCTGTCACAACTGCTGAGTACGGTGTTTCCAAAGCAGCCAGACCATTCAACAGCCGTCTGGACAGATCAAAGCTCACCGCAAACGGCTTTACTCCACTGCCAACCTGGCAGGATGCCGTAGCACGTTATCTGAAAGAGATAGAGTTTTAATTTTTAACTAATGATATAATTTATTTTCAACAATGAAATTCTCGTTGTCTTTTCAGAGAAACGAGGATTTCATGGAAAACAAAGACTGCCGCTTCACGATTTCTATTCGTAAAGCAGCAGTCTTTTTATTGCATTCTATATTGTTGTTTCTTAATATTATTTTTTCAAATAACATTTTGTCTGTCCCATTTTCAGGACATTGATTTCTATGTTCTAGAAACGGAAATCTCTCTTTCCTTCCTTTAACTCCTCAAGATACTGGATGGCTCTTTCTCTGACCTTCTCATTTGGCACCTTCCGGATCTCCTTGGCGATCAGCGATTCACCGATCTCCTTCGTCTCCGGTGATGCATAATCCTCCAGATATTCCTTCAATGTCATGAGGGCGTTCGGCTGGCAGCAGTTTACAATCTGACCGGACTTAAGAAGTGACATAAAACGGTCTCCTGTTCTTCCTGCGCGGTAGCATGCGGTACAGAAACTTGGAATGAAACCCATCTTCATCAGCCAGTTGACAACCTCATCAAGTGTACGGGTATCGCTGACATCAAACTGTGCAGAGCTGTCATCACGCACCGGCTCGGTGTAACCGCCCACGCTGGTACGGGAGCCGCCGCTGATCTGGGAAATGCCAAGCTGCAGCACATGCTCTCTTGTCTTCTGGGACTCTCTGGTAGAAATGATCATTCCGGTATACGGAACCGCGATACGGATCACGGCAACGATCTTCTCGAAGATCTCATCCGGTACGGCGTTGCTGAAATCACCGGTATCAATATCGTCTGCCGGGCAGATTCTCGGTACACTGATCGTATGTGGTCCAACGCCCTGTGCTGCCTCCAGATGCTCTGCATGCATCAGGATACCAACAAGCTCATAGCGGTAGCCCTCCAGCCCAAACAAAACGCCAAGACCAACATCATCGATGCCGCCCTCCATCGCACGATCCATTGCCTCGGTATGATATGCATAATCATGCTTTGGTCCGGTTGGATGTAGCTGCTCATAGGATTCTTTATTGTAGGTCTCCTGGAACAGAATATAAGTACCGATTCCGGCATTCTTCAGGCGGGTATAATTCTCCACAGTTGTTGCTGCAATATTGACATTGACACGGCGGATCGCACCATTCTTATGCTTGATGCTGTAGATCGTGTCGATACTTTCCAGAATATACTCAAGCGGATTGTTGACCGGATCCTCGCCTGCCTCGATCGCCAGGCGCTTATGACCCATATCCTGCAGGGCAATGACCTCATCACGGATCTGATCCTGTGTCAGCTTGATTCGAGGAATATGTTTATTCTTGTGATGATATGGACAATAAGTGCATCCATTCACACAGTAATTGGAGAGATACAGCGGTGCAAACATAACGATACGATGCCCGTAAAACTTCTCCTTGATCTCCATGGCAAGCTCTCTGATCTCACGGTTGATCTCCGGATCATCGCACTCCATCAAAACGGCTGCCTCTTTGTGGGAAATTCCCCTTGCCTTCTTCGCTTTCTCAAGAATTTCGCGGATCAAAGAAAGATTATCTTTGTTCTTTTTCGCATAATCAAGAGATTCCAGAATCTCCTCATGATTGATAAATTCTTCTGCCTTTAATGACTTCGGATCATACTTATAACTGCTCATTTCTATTCCTCCATATATAAAATCTTGTGTATTTCTGACAGGAGTGATCCTGTCTTTTCTGTGTAACCATGTCTACATAACAAATCTCACCGGCAGCTTAGATTTTCCTGTAATACCGGCTGATCTATTATGCCTTGGAATAAACTGCCTTGGCACTGACACCCGGTGTCATTCCCAGCTTGCCGGACAGAGCGCTGACCGTATTGGTATCCGCATCCATCACCACGCTGATCACCGATATCCCACGCTCTCTGTAGGGCATCCCCATCCTGCCGACAATAAACTCCCGGTACTCGTGAAGCAGCTCATTCACCCTCTCCACACTATCTGTGTTCTCCACAATAATTCCAAGGATTGCAATCCGTCGATCCATGAAACACTTCCTCCTTTGCCGATCACGGGATACGTCTGCCAAAACGCTGGTTTTGTCCTTGCTTCCCACCACATTACGAGCATTTTCCTATATATGAACAAAGTGGACTTGCCCACTTTGCGCATCACCGCACAATTGCTTATGCAATCTTCCTCTGTGCGGTGATCGCACCCTCGCGGAGCGTTTTTACCATTATAGGAAACGACAAGTTTCCTATAATGGTAAAAGCGCCTCCGCCGGATGGCATGAGACGCTTCTTCCCCTATAAAACCGCAGACCTTCCCTGCGGACCATATTCAAGAACATATCATCATGCCTTCGCGTTGGGACGAACCCTTCGTGTCGGAACATGAGAATATTTTATCATTTAATGTACCGGATGGCAAGATGCAATATGCCGGATGCCAAAATGCTTTTATCAATCTATTACTTTGATCGAATCCGTTTCTGTACCGGCATTTCAAATTCCAATTCAGCTACTGTCCTTACTGCTTTGTCCAGCTTATGGCACATCCCACGGCACGTTTCCAGCCGTCGATTCTCTCCCTGCACTCCTGCTGTGTGATCTCTGGAACAAAGGCACGGCTGACACCCGCATTGCGCCGGATATCTTCGAAATCTTTCCAGTAGCCGACGGCAAGCCCGGCAAGATATGCCGCACCGAGTGCTGTCGTCTCCAGACAGATCGGACGGTTGACCGGTGTCTGGATAATATCTGCCTGCGTCTGCATCAGAAAATCATTGGCACTTGCGCCGCCATCCACCTTCAAAGCAGAAAGCGTGATGCCGGAATCGGCTTCCATCGCCCGCAAGACATCACTGACCTGATAAGCAATGGACTCCAGTGTTGCCCGGATAATATGATATTTGTTGACACCGCGTGTCAGACCGACGATCGTGCCTCTGGCATACTGATTCCAATACGGTGCACCAAGCCCGGTAAATGCCGGCACCACATAACACCCATTGGTGTCCTTTACCTTTCTTGCCATGTACTCGGAATCCTCCGCGGAGTCGATCAGGCGAAGTTCATCACGAAGCCACTGCACCGATGCACCTCCAATAAAGATCGATCCCTCAAGTGCATAATTAACCTTTCCGCCAATGCCCCATGCCAGGGTTGTGACAAGTCCGTTATCCGAAAATACCGGCTTCGTGCCAGTATTCATCAACAGGAAACAGCCTGTGCCGTATGTATTTTTCGCCTCGCCCGGCAGAAAACAGGTCTGCCCAAACAATGCCGCCTGCTGATCTCCTGCCACACCGGCGATCGGAATCTCTCCACCCAAGAATGAACTGTCCGTTTTTCCGTACAGACCACTCGATGGCATCACCTCCGGCAGCATGCACTCCGGAATATCCAATATATCGAGAATCTCCTTATCCCAGCAAAGCTCATTGATGTTATACATCATCGTGCGGGATGCATTGGAGTAATCGGTCGCGTGAACACGCCCCTTCGTCAGCTTCCACATCAGCCAGGTGTCCACGGTTCCAAATAACAACTCGCCCTTCTTCGCACGCTCCCTTGCTCCCGGTACCTGATCCAGGATCCATTTTAGCTTGGTTGCCGAAAAATACGCATCGATCACAAGACCCGTTTTGTCCCGGAACAATTTCGTAAGTCCCCGTTCCTTTAACTCATCGCAGAACTCAGAGGTTCGTCTGCACTGCCAGACAACCGCATGATAGACAGGCTCTCCTGTCGTCTTGTCCCATACGATCGTCGTCTCTCTCTGATTGGCGATTCCAATTGCATGAATCTCATTTGCACTGACCCCTATTTTGGACATTGCTTCCACGGCAACGCCAAGCTGTGTCGACCAAATTTCACTGGCATCCTGCTCCACCCAGCCGGGCTGCGGAAAGATCTGTGTAAATTCCTTCTGCGCCACAGAAACGATCTCGCCCTTCTCGTTAAATAAAATACACCGGTTACTTGTCGTTCCGGCATCTAACGCCATAATATACCCCATAATCTCTGCCCCCTGTCATTATTTTGCCAAATCATTTATCTGTCCCAAAAACCGGACAGCAACACATTCTCCATACGCAAATGCTTTCTCACAACCTTCCCTGTTCCTACAGCTTCACACGCAACTCCTTCTCACCATCCTGTCCCTGATATCGGACAATCGTATATTTGCCTTTGCGTTCCACGCTCCGCGGTGCCTCCCGCAAGGCAGATAGGCTCTGCTGCAGCGCTCTTTTCTCCTCATCGTAAGTCCCCACATCGTCCGAGGTAAAAAGCAGTCCGCCAAAAAGACCATTGACCTGCGCCAGCATTTCTTTCTGTTTCGCCGACAACCTGATATTATCATCCCGCAGCAGATACACATCCGGATCGTTCCAGAAAGCACGTCCGTTTAACTGTCTGCGATAAATCGTGTTGCCGATCGTATTCTTTGTCGATACTCTCTCCCGGTGAAGCAGCTTCTCCTTCGGAGCGCCATCCCAGTTCAGTCCCACATCCGGTCCGATTCGACAGTAATCAACCTTGCCAAACGCCGGTCCGAGCGGCACACCGCAGCCAAGGATCAGCTTATCACCGATAACCTCGCGCAGGAAATCCATCGCCTCGCACATGATCTGCCCTCTCGTCTTATACTCTGTCGGCAGCATGCAGACCGCATACAGAAAATCCAGTTTAACCAGATCAAAGCCCCACACATCAAGCACCTGATGAAAGACCTCGCGAAGATATTCCCGCACCTCTTCGTTAGACAGATCCAGCGCATAAAAGGTACTCCAGTTGCTTCCACCGCAAAACGGCTCTCCTTTCGCATCCCGTACCAGCCAGTCCGGATGCCTGCGGAAGCAGCGCGACTCCTTCTCACACACAAACGGAGACAGCCACAGTCCCGCTTTCATGCCGTATTCATGGATCTTATCGACGATCGGTTCAAGACCGTCCGGGAACTTATCCTTCTGCACATCAAGCCAGTCACCCACATACGTCTGATATCCATCATCGATCTGAAACACATCAAAGATCTGTCCCATTTCATGGACATGTTCCAAATTATCCGATATGATCTGTGCCGAAATATTCTGATAATGATTGTACCAGCTTGTATACCCTGTCATCGGTCTGCCCTTCGGCTTAGCAATGTTCATTTTCTCAAAATAGGTATCAAATACCTGATCCTCACTTCCGGTAATTTCTACGAGATCAAACGCATTCCATTCCTCAGAAATATTCACGCCCGCACAGTCCTTTTCAATTGACATCTGTCCGGCATCTGCATTGTAATAAAATACCGTAAAGCCGGAGCGTTCGCTGAGAGAACCCACAAAACGATACGTCACTCCATCCCTGAAATAACAATATGTAAATCCATGAAACTGTCCTGCTGCCGTTCCCTTCATCGTAAAAAGCGAATCACCATACCGGTCCAGATAATACTTCTCCACCATTCCGGAGGCAAACGGCGATATCGCCGGCTCCTTCTCTCCAACTGTATGCTCATGGGAATCCGTCCATGACTGATACCCGTTCATAAAGATCTGCTCCGGCTGCTTTCCTCCACGGCACTCCCATGGAAAGGTCAGTGTCACCGATTCCAATGTAAGATCCCCGACCGGCTCTCCGTATTCGTCGAACTCCTTCGGGATAATGCGTATATGCAGTTCTCCCTCATCCTCCTGCCAGCGCAGTGTAAAATACGGCTGTTCGCCGCCCTGATACATCTCTGCCGCAAAAGGCTCTCCGTTCCTGTTTCCTTTGATCAGAAAAATAATATCGTCCATTCCAAACTTCCTCCTCTACCGTATCAGTATATCCAGCGTATGTGCTCCGGCACCGATCAGATCCTGTCTCTCACAGACCGATAAATGATACTGCACAAACAGGTCAAACGTTTCCTCATCCATCGCATTTAAAACCGGTCTCATGTAATTTGCCGGGCCGTCCGGTGAAATGATCTTATATCGTTCCAGACCCGATGCCGCATTCAGTGCATCAATATCCTCAAGTCTCATGTAATCATACAGATCCTCGGGATGCGGCACACACTTAAATTTCTTCGACAATCTGCCATCCTCCAGACACTGTTTTACATTGCCGTCCCTGAAACCGTACAGAAGCACTCCGTACTCATTCATACAGTATGCCACAAGTATCCTGCCACCCGGTCTCGTCACCCGCTTCGCTTCCTCCAGTGCCTGATGCTTGTCCTCAAATGTGTACAGATGATACATCGGTCCAAACAGCAAAGTGATGTCAAAACTACTGTCCGCAAAACGGGACAGATTTAAAGCATTGCCCTGAAACGCTTTGACACTGCTTTTCTTAGATTTTAAAATGCCAAGATTATATTTGACCAGTTCTACCGCAGTAACGTCATAGCCCTCCCCGGCAAGTGCCACGCTGTAACGCCCGGTGCCGGCACCGACATCCAGGATACGAATATCCGCCGGAGTAAATGTGCCGGTATGCCCGGATCCATCTCCCGCTTCGTTCTTCTCCTTCATAACCACATCAATGCACGCATGAATATACTTCATTGACGTAATATATTCCACCCGTCCATGACGTCTGGTAAGTCTTTTATCTTCATTAAATTTATTATAATATTCCTCTAATTCTGTCATTTATTTTCTCCTGAAATATGCGAAAAAATATGTAAGGTGCGCATAGATTATATCATATTACGCCATACATGAAAGCGCAGTATCCGCTTCCGCTGCGCGATATCACATCTGATGTCGCACCACCTGATATTCATCACCGTTCCGATAATACGGACAACTGTTTCTGTGATCCGTCATAAAACGTACCATATCATCTTCATCCATATTCACATCACAGAAATACTCCTCATATTCCTCATCGTAACTGTAATTTGCACAAGTATCACATTCGTTTGACATTTCTCTCCCCTGTTCCATCTAAAACATTCTTTTCAAAAACATAACAAAAAAATTATAACCCCCACCACAAACCCCTGTCAATTTGAACTTATCATTTCCCAACAGAAAATGACCAGCTAAGACTTTCCCTTTTTCAAAATCGAAATCTGCCCATAATATTTCTTATGTACAAAAAATCAATGAAACATTTTGCCTCAAAAAACATGTTTATCCGTGAGCTGTGACTAAAAAATTGACGCAGATCAGTAGGATTTCTGAAAAGACTTTGCTTTGCAATGCTTTGATGAATACACATCCGTACGACCGAGCCCCATAGGTGGGCTCAGCTGTTTCGGACGGCACGCTTCCGCTACAACTGCACCACGCAGCGGTACATAACGCCCCAAGAATTAAAAAGATTATATATTTCTACAACTTGGGGCGTAAGTACCGGCGGGTGCAAGTGCCTCTCGAAACATCCGAATCCCACCTTGGAGCGAGTACGGAAGGATGTGTTTATCAAAAATCAAAGCAGCAAAGCAATTAGTCTTTTCGAAATCCGTAGGTGACAAGACAATTTTTTTAGTCACAGCTCACGGATTTTCGATGTATTGGCAGGCAAAATGCTATTGTAAGCAATCGGACATAAGAAATATTATGGGCGGTTTCCAGTTATTGAACCGGAAAGTCTTAGTCACAAAAAACAGGAGGTATTGCTACCTCCCGTTTCAAAGAATCATTTTTGTTATTTTACTTACTGATCAGACGAAGAATTACCATCACAAGTCCGCATACAATAAGTGCCACCGATATGTAAATATCATGGTTGTCTCCGAGAATATTTACATATTTCGCTTTGCTCGGACGATAGACAATATCTACTCTGTCCCCCTCCTTATACTTCATTTTATTTCCTTTGTCTCCGTTGGCGGCTCTGGCTTCTAACTCCTGTCCGTTATACTGAAAACGGATCATCGGAAAGTCGTAGCCGTCCATGTTGACAAAACCGCTGACAACGCCTGAAAGCTTTTCCCCTTTTCGGTCAAGATATCCCTTGAGCAGACACAAAATTCCCGCTACCAGAACAGCAACCTCAAATAAAAATTGTTTGTCCATCTTTTTCATCCTCCTCTTGTGTTATATTTGTAGTTTATACGATATCATATATCACTATCGCCCGTCAATATAATACACATAAAATCAGCAATTTAAATGCCCTGATTTTGCAGTATTATCTGTTCCAGTTCTCCCAGAAGTCTCCGCTCAAGCTCTGTCTCAAAGGAATTCGTGGAAAGCCTGTTTAAAACCTTTTGACCATCCTGAAGAAGCTTCATCGCTTCCTGCGGCTGTCCCTTACAGAAATAGGTATAATACGCCATGACACGTCTGCCGTTGCTGTCCATATCCTGCTCCAGATCTCTTCTGACCGCCTGATAATAACGGTCTGCCCGCTCCGGACTTCTTTCGATGCAACTATAATAGAAGATCATATTGTAATACACGTTTGTCAAAACGCGGATATACTGATATTCCCAGTGGCGGATAATCCAGTCACATTCCACCGCAACCTCTTTTAACGTCTCATAATCACGCTGCCACAGCTTCTGCATAAACCGGATTCCATCATACAATAATATTTCCTCTTCCGAGGCATTGCTGTACAGCTCCTGATACGGCGGCATCCAGACCTCCTCCAACGGCGTTCCCTGAGACAACTGCCGCAGCGTTTCTCTCCAGTATGCGGTCAGGTTCTTTCCATCGTTACGCAGCTTATAGAGAAGCACCCGGAAGCCACCGATAAATTCCAGTATGAAACCCGCAGCAATACCGGCAATGACCGGCTTTAACCAGGCGGTTCCGGCTCCGGTTTCTCTCCACAAACGGTACAAAATAAATTCGATCAGACCTCCTGCCACGAAATATAATAAAAGCCGAACTGCCTCCCGTATGATGTCCTCTTTTTGATCATATTCCCGATCACCGTTGGTATACAAAAACTGGCATACCGGAGAAAACTGACCCATTCTCATTTTCCCTTCCCCGTTTTCCTGACGATAATCCAAACATAAATATTTGAAATAAAGTACCTTTCCGCCGCTTAATCTTACCGTAAGCAGACAGAGCATCTGCCGCAGAAAGCTTGCCACTGACACGGCTGGCATTGCTCCAACAACAAACAAAACACCTACGTTCAAAAAATTCTTCATTTTCTCCTCCTTTGTTTCCCTCTTAACCATTTACAAATACAAAGTATAGTTGATTTAATCATATCAGATTGCAATTTGCACCACAAGCCTTTCAGGTATTTTCCGAACTGAATTTAAGCATTGGGGGGACAGAATTTTAGCATTTTCCGGGCGGGATTCAGACGCTTTCCGGACGGAATGTTACGCAATCCCCCGGCACAGCCATACGCTCGCCGCCATCCCCGCAAAGGTTGCGATGAGTGCGCCGGTCAATGTCCAGTTCATTTTCGTGACCGGTGCATGCTTTTTGTCTCCGGTTGCAATAAAATATACCGAGATCGTATAAAAAATCGTCTCCGAACAGCACATCAGAACCGATGCCAGAAATCCCTCATGGGAATCGGTTCCAAATTTCTTATAAATATCAAGCAGCAGACCGGTGGCTGCCGAGGAGGAAACCATTTTGATCAGAGAAAGCGGCACCAGCACCGCCGGGAAATCCGCCTTCTCCGCTATCGGTGCGATCCGGGTGGAAAGCATTTCCATAAGCCCCGACGCCCGCAGGATCCCAATCGCCATCATCAGACCGATCAGCGTTGGCAAAACCTTAAGTACTACCTTGAAGCCGTCCTGTGCACCCTTGACAAAAGCTCCGAAAATATCGGTATGGCTGCACAGCCCATATCCTACAATGTAAAATATTACAATGGGTATCATGAAATTCGATAAATATAATAGAAACTGCACGAAAACCTATCCCCTTTCTTGCAAATCTCCTCCCAAAAAGTTATAATAATGGGAGGCTCATTTTTCAAACAAATATGAGTTGTAAATATATATTCTGCAGAAGTGTCTTTTATTCAGGCATGCAGGATCAGAAAGGTTTGGTAAACACATGAATACCGTTTTTATTGCGGATGACGAACTGATTATACGTCAGGGTTTAAAATGTATTATCGATTGGGAATCTCTGGGATTTTCAATTATTGGCGAAGCATCCAACGGCATTGATGCATTAGATTATATTGTCCGGGAACAGCCCGATCTGGTATTGATCGATATCCGGATGCCGGGGCTTCTCGGTGTGGATGTTGTGAAGCAGGCACGCGGCAAAGGCTTTGAGGGACATTTTATTATCCTGAGTGGTTTTACGGATTTTAAATATGCGCAGGCAGCGATCCGCTACGGCGTTGATTTCT
This sequence comes from Jutongia sp., assembly GCF_057878315.1. Lineage (NCBI taxonomy): Bacteria > Bacillati > Bacillota > Clostridia > Lachnospirales > Lachnospiraceae > Jutongia > Jutongia sp. The sequence continues at coordinate 82,620 of NZ_DBLXSO010000004.1, forward strand.
ATCTGACAAAGCCGATCGATGAGGACGAGCTTTTGGAGGCGGTTGAATCACTGAAGACAACGCTTGAGGAGCAGAGCCGTCAGTCCGGAACCTGGCAGCATTACCGCCAGAAGGCGCATGGTATGATCCTTTTGGATATTCTTACAGACAAGGCTGATTTTGACCAGATCAACATTGATGACATGCATCTGAATGCAGATCAGTATCAAGTTGTTATCTATGAGAAATACAGTCACAACGCAACACAGATGTCCTATCGTTTTGCGGATCTGTTAAAGGTTACCAATGAGATGAACAGCTCGTATGAGCAGATCACAATCGACGACAACGAAATCCTTCTGCTCAAGGGAGAATTTACACTTCACAAGTTCCAGCAGTTTCTGGAGCATTATGAGCGTGAACAAAAACCACAGAAGGATTCTCCTCTTGATTCCCTGTTCATCACCTACGGCAGACCGGTCCGGGATATCCGTGAGGTTCCTGTTTCCTATCAGGAAGCGCTTCGTCTGCTGCAGCGCCGCTTTTTCTGCGAGCACCGCCAGCACACGATCGGCTATGACCAGCTTCCAAAACAGGATGAAGAGCATATCTTCCAGCTTACTCCGGAGGTGTTACAGTCCTATTGTGAATCACTGATCGGATATATTCAGGCAGCAAAGCGCAATCAGATGGCAGAAATGCTTCATGAACTCGAGGGCAAGCTCTATTCCTGTGATGAGGACATTCCACAGATCAAACTTTTTCTGACAGATCTGTATCTGTCCATCAAGGAAAAGATTTTCCATCTGTACCATAATGCGGACATACCTTTTCCGAGTAACGCCGAGATCATTGAGTTTATCAACGACAAATATTACCTCTATGAGATCGTGTTGTTCTTCACAGAGCAGTTTGAAATGATCATCCGCACCATCGGCAATCCTTCCAGCGAGAGTGTGATGGATGATATCATTCATTATATCGAGCACAATTATATGGACAATATCAAGCTGGAGAATATCGCACCACTTTCGGCTACAACAGCTCTTATCTTGGCAAGATCTTCACCAAAAAGGTCGGTCAGGGCTTCAATGTATTTGTAGACAAGATCCGTATTGAACATTCCAAGGATCTTCTGGTCAACAGCTCCCTGAAGGTCTATGAGATCGCCGAAAAGGTCGGTTACCGCAACGTGGATTATTTCCACACGAAATTCAAGAAATATGTCAAACAAAGCCCGGCAGAATACCGCAAGCAGATGCGTCAGCCGGATATGGAAGCAGAGCACTGATCAGAATACGCCCTGTATGCTTCTTCGCTTTTCAGGAAAACAAAATATGTTGTATTTCCATTTATTATTTGCGTATTTTGGATGCAATATAATCTCCGATCTGATCGACCTCCATATCCAGCGCATAGGCAAGCTCCTCGTAAAGCAGTTCCTCTGCCTGATGAAAATAACGCTCATCAACTGCAGCAACCTTCTTGCCCTCGTCGACCCGTTCCTTTTTGTGCAAATAGATCGTTTTAATGATACGGACCAGCTCTCTGCAGTCGCCGCTGCGTACTGCTTCCTTATACTGACTCTCCCGTTCCTTCTCGTTGCCGATCCAGATGGTTTCAAGCTGTGGAATCTCCTCCACCAGCTCCTCCGCTTCCTTTCCGGTCAGAACCAGTCTCATCGGCAGCTTCACATTATCCACCGGCACATATACCAGAGAATCCTTCTGATATACCGGTCGCAGCGTATAATATTTCTTCTTACGATCCGCTACTGACATAGATAATCTGCCTACCGCCGTCACCTCGCACACTCCATGTGTACCATACATAACACTATCATTTACCTGATACATATTTCCCTCTTTTCATGAAACAATGACTTCAAAATCCAGATACTTTAACAAAGACGTTCCATCCCACCATAGATAAGCCGGAAGTCCCTGTATATCGAACTTCCGGCAATTGATATCCGCTTTAGATCTGTATTTATTATAACATATTTTAAGTATTTTGTAAGGGTTAATTTCAGAATAAATGATAGTTTTTTTATTGCTGCAGTGCCTCCTGTACCTCACTGCGGTACGGAATGGATGGAACCGCCCCCTCTCTGGTAACAGCAATGGAGGATGCTTTTGCGCTCATTTCCAGAATCTTCTCAATCGGCATGCCCTCCACAAGACCTGCCAGAAAATATCCGGTAAATGTGTCACCGGCTGCTGTCGTATCAACCGCCTGCACCGGGAAGATCGGCTGTTCATAGCGTTTCCCCTGCTCTCCGTAAACAGCGCCGTCCTTACCAAGAGTGAGCACGATCTTTGCCTTTGGAAATCTGTGGCACATTTCTTCGAAAATCTCCTCCGGATCTGTCAGACCCGTGATCTGTCCGCCCTCAATCTCATTGAGGAGAAAGATGCTGATCTTGTCCATGTTCACTTCTCTTAATCGGTCATCAAACGGCGATGGATTCAGGGCGATCTGCATACCCTTCTCATATGCCTGATCGACCATATAGGCGATATCATTTACTTCATTCTGCAGAAGAAGAATGTCTCCGTCCTGAAAATGGGACAGAACTCCATCGACATATTCATGTGTCAACTTCTGATTGGCACCGCCGTAAAGAAGAATACAGTTCTGCGCCTCCTTGTCGATCTGTATGATCGTGTGGCCTGTTTTTCCTTCGATCCGGCAGATATACCGACTGTGTACACCATACTCTTTGCAGGCGTCCAGAAACGCCTCGCCATCCTCGCCGATCATGCCGCCATGATAAACCTCTGCGCCCGCTTTTGCCAGTGCGATCGACTGGTTGATACCTTTGCCTCCCAGAAATATATTCATTCCCTGACTGCTGATCGTCTCGCCCGGCTGCACGATATGATCCACACGGTAAACATAATCCAGATTCATTGAACCAATATTTAACACCTTCATCGCGTCCACCTCCTTACTTGTCGACAGTGTCTTTTGTGATCAGTGTCACCTCAACCGGGATCTCCTTCGGAATACTCTCACCCTTTGTCAGCCTGATCGCATTTTCTACTGCTGTAGATCCGATCAGATCCGGCTGCTGTGCGATCGTAGCACCCATTCTGCCCTGCCTGATCGCTTCGATTGCATCGTCCGTTGCATCAAAACCAACCACAAGCACATCCTTTTTCGCACCGGAAATCGCCTCAACAGCTCCGAGTGCCATCTCATCATTGCCGGCAAATACCGCCTGAATGCTGCTGTCCGCCTGAAGCATATTCTCCATAACGGTCATTCCCTGTGTACGGTCAAAATCCGCCGTCTGGCTTGCAACAACCTTTAATTTCTTGTCGGCAATATTATGGAAGCCCTGGCTTCTGTCAATCGCCGCAGATGCGCCGGAGGTTCCGACAAGCTCTGCTGTTTTCACGTTTTCGCCCAGAGTGTCCACAATGTACTGTGTCGCAAGTTCGGCACCTGCTACATTATCGGATGCGATCTGACAGTCAATGTCCACACCGTTTACAACACGGTCAACGGAGATTACCCTGACCCCCTTTGCAATCGCTGCCTCAACGGCTCCGGTCACAGCATCGGAATCGACCGGATTCACGATCAGCACGCTGACATTTTTGGATACCAGATCCTCGATATCGCTCACCTGCTTTGTTGCATCATCGCTGGCATCTACCACGGTCAGAGGCACGCCTGCCTGCTTTGCTGCTTTCTTTGCACCCTCCGCCAGTGTGACGAAAAACGGATTATTCTGTGTGGAGATGGACAGTCCGATCGCACCACTTGCTCCGGACGCTTTCGAACCTGTGCTTCCACCCTCACCATCGATCACAATACCACATCCGGCAAGGGAACATATCATTAACATACTCAATAATAAACTTACCAATTTTTTCATGCTGTATACCTCCTGTCTTACCGTTTACGATCTGACAATACTGCTACCAGAATAACAACCGCTTTGATCACTTCCTGATAATATGTGGAAACTCCCAGAATGTTGAGTCCGTTATTCAGGACAGCAATGATCAGTACACCGGCGATCGTTCCAACAATCTTACCACGTCCACCACTCATGCTTGTACCGCCAAGTGCAACCGCCGCAATGGCATCCAGTTCATATCCCTCGCCCAGTGTCGGCTGTGCGGAATCGACACGGGAGATCATGATCAGACCTGCAAGGGCAGACATAAAGCCGGAAATGGAATAAACAGCGATACGGATCTTGGTTGTATTGACACCAACCAGCTTTGCACATTTCTCATTACTTCCTGTTGCATAAATTCTTCTTCCGAAGGTGGTGTGATGCAGTACAAAATAGAATACCAGAAGGAAAAGGATCAGAATGATCGCCGGGATCGGAATGGAGATCATGTCGTTTGGTCCGAATACAAAACTTCCTTTTCCAAGCACCTTAAACAAAAATGCACCTGACTCATTTTTCACGCTGGCTGCCAGTCTGGAAACCGGCTTTCCATCGGTGATGATCAGTGCCAGTCCACGATATGCCGTCATCGTGATCAGTGTTGCGATGAACGGCTGAAGTCTTCCCTTTGTTACAAGAACACCGCTGACCATGCCGAGCGCCGTACCAGCCAGAAGAGCGATCAGAATTGCTGCCGCTGCAGGAATGCCATGGATCATAAGTTCTGCGCAGATGATCGCGCTTAATGCAAAGGTTGATCCAACGGAAAGATCAATACCATCCGATAAGATTACACATGTCATACCAAAGGCGATCAGTCCGTTGAAGGATGCCTGTCTGAGCAGATTCAAGAAGTTGCTGCCTGTCCGAAATTCCGGACTGACACAGCTGATCACAATGACGAGCAGTACCAGTGCAATATAAGCTCCATATTCTCCGATCAGTGTGCCGATATTTAATTTATTTTTCTCATTATTTTTTCCCATTATAATGTACCTCCCGTCGCTAAAGTCATTATTTTCTCCTGGTCAGCTTCCTTTCCATCCAGAATGCCTCGTACCTCACCCTCGCGTACCACCATAATGCGGTCACTCATGCCAAGTACCTCCGGAAGCTCTGAGGATACCATGATCACTGCCACCCCGAGGGACGCCATCTGATTGATCACATGATAGATTTCTTTCTTGGCACCGATATCGACTCCTCTTGTCGGTTCATCCAGGATCAGTATCTTCGGATTGGTTGCGATCCATTTTGCAAGAACAACCTTCTGCTGATTACCGCCGCTTAAGTTATCACATTCATGCCATGGTCCAAAGCATTTGATCCGAAACTCTTCAATCTCCTTATGAACCAGATCCTTTTCTTTGCGTTTGGATAAAACGCCTTTTCGTGAAACCGCTTTCAAATTCACGATCTCAATATTATCCGCAATGCTTTTCTCTAACAGAAGTCCCTCTGTTTTACGGTCCTCTGTGATAAATCCGATGCCTGCCTTGATCGCCTGCTCCGGATTTTTGATCTTAACCTTTTCACCATCAATGTAAATACTGCCGCGATCCCTGGCGATACAGCCAAACAACGCTCTCATGATCTCTGTCCGGCCGGCCCCCATCAGTCCGGCAACACCGAGAACTTCACCGGCTCTGACCTCAAAGGATACGTCGTGGAACAGTTTTTCCTTTGTCAGTCCCTCCACCTTTAAGACAACATCACCGATCTTTGCATCTCTTTTCGGAAAACGCTCGCCGATCTCTCTTCCGATCATCATGCGGACAACGCCATCCATGTCGATCTTGCTGATTTCTTCGGTGCCAATATAGGTACCATCGCGAAGAATCGTGATCCGGTCACACAGTTCAAAGATTTCTTCCATTCGATGAGAAATATAAACAATGGAAACACCCTTTTCCCGCAGCGATTTCATGACCTTAAATAAGGTTTCTGTCTCACGCTCTGTCAGTGCTGCTGTCGGCTCATCCATGATCAGAACCTTTGCGTCTACCATCAGTGCCTTGCAGATTTCAACCATCTGCTGCTGTCCTACGGACAGATCGGACATCACAGCATCGACCGGGATCTGCACCCCCATCCGTTCCATGACCTCCTGAGCCTTGCGACGCATTGCCTTTTTATCACAAATTCCAAAATGTTTTGTGATCTCCTTTCCCATAAAGAGATTCTCCTCCACGGTCAGGTCGAACAGCACATTTAACTCCTGATAAATAAATACGATACCGGCTTTCTCTGCCTCCTGCGGTGATTTGAAATGAACCTCCCTGCCATCGATCGTTATGGTTCCGGAATCCTTTTTGTATACTCCGGTCAAAATCTTCATCAGGGTCGATTTTCCGGCACCATTTTCGCCCATCAGTGCATGTACTTCACCATCCTCCAGAACAAAACCGGCGTCCTTAAGCACCTGATTGGAACCGAACGATTTATTAATCCCTTTCATCTCGATTTTCATGAATGCTCACCCCCTTTTCTACCCAAAAATACAACCCGACTGCAGAATGATATTGGCATATGGTGTTGTCTCTCCGGTGCGTATCACTGCCTTGCATTCCCTTGTCTGTTTCTTAAGCTCTGTATGAGATACAAATACGGTCTCAAGCTCCTGTCCTGCAAACAGCTCCTTGATCTCTCCGAGTACCTTCGGGTTTTGCTCCCTGATTTCTTCTGCCAGAACGATCTTCTCAACCTTCATGTCCTTTGTGATGACACGAAGCACATCCATAAATGACGGAACGCCAAACTCGAGTGCAAGATCAATCCGTTCCACCTCTTCCGGGATCGGAAGCCCGCAGTCTCCGACGGCAATGCAGTCTGTGTGTCCCATGTAAGAAAGAACTCTGGAAATATCACTGTTTAAGATGCCCTGTTTCTTCATTGATGATCAGCTCCTTTCATTTCTTTTGTTGTCTCCCGGACGATCAGCTCCGGTGAAAATATATATTCTTTATAGCTTTTGGTTTCTTTTTGCAGCAGCATATTGACCGCCTTGATGCCCATTTTTTTGATCGGCTGTCCCACTGTGGTAAGCTCCGGCGTCATCAGATGCGCCAGGGCGATATTGTCATAGCCGATGAGCTGGATGTCCTCCGGAACGCGAATGTTCCTGCGGCAAAGCACCTTATAAATAGAGATTGCAACCATATCATTGCAGGCAATAATGCCATCCACATCCGGAAACTGTTCTAACAGCTTCTGTGTCATTTCAAGACCTTCATGAAATGAATAGTCACACTGTATACTATGCTCTTTAATGCCCTGTTCCATACATACATCCTGATATCCTTTGTAACGCTCGCTGGCACTGGAAATCCGGTCAAGACCTCTGACGCATACAATACTCTTGCATCCGCAGTCGATCAGATGCTGTGCTGCCATTCTGCCACCCTCATAATTGTCGCAGTGGATATAGCCGCCTGCCGTGTTCCTGGAAACAGCCCGGTCAATTGCAACGATCGGCGTTTCACAGTTTTCTATGATCTTCTTCAGTCCTTTGTTGCTGGTTGTCAATACGATGCCGTCCACATTCATGGAGGTGAGCATGGAGATCGCTGTCTTCTCCTTTTCGACATCTCCGCCGGTGTTGCAGATCGTCATACGGTAGCCGTGCTGGTTAGCCGTATGCTCGATTGCACTGGACATCTCCGCGAAAAACGGATTCGTGATACTTGGAACGATCACACCGATCGTTTTGGAAGATTTCTTAAAAAGAGATCTTGCCACCTCATTCGGCGTGAAACCGCTTTCTTCGATGGCTTTTAAAACACGATCCTTTTTCTCTGCATCTACATTCGCTGTTCCGTTGATCACTCTGGATACCGTGGAGGGGGAAACCCCTGCCAGCTTTGCCACTTCTCGAATACTTGCCATATTATCCCTCCGTTTTGTGCTTTTTCACTTTTGAAACCCGTTTCATGATGGTTTCATTATATCATTTTGTCATTTAAAGTCAATATGAATTCCATCGCTTCATGTATTTCCAGCAAAAAGCACAAAAAATCACGATGAGCTCGTTAATTTCACCGTGATTTTTGTATATTATGTTCAATCATTCTATTGAGACAAGCTTCGCACATTCGGTATGTGGCGGCACCCATCCTATTTCTTATGTCTCGTAAATGTTATTAATTGATTTTTGCCTCTGAATTTAAATAACTCTGGGAGAGTGCTCCTGAAAATTGTCTTGTCGTTCTACGGTTTTCGAAAAATCTAAATACTTTGCTGTTTCGATGTTTGATGAACGGTTCTTCCCGTACTCGCCTCCGGGTGGGATTCAGATGTTTCAAAGGGCACTTGCGCTCGCCACTACTTGCATCCTGCTTTATAGGATGCTATGTAGTGCTGCGTAGCGCAATGTAGCGGGAGCGTGCCCGCTGAAATAACTGAGCCCACCCGAGAGGCTCAGTCGTCCAGACACGTATTTCATCGAAACATTGCAAAGCAAAGATTTTTCAGAAAACCTAACGATCTGCGTCAATTTTCAGGAGCACTCTCCCAGAGATTTCAAAAATCTATATGGCAAAAATCACATCTACACTCCAGTCATAAGAAATAGGATGAATGCAATCTGATAATTGGTGTGCGAAGCTTGATCCATTTCCAATCGAGGTCATTCATCTCATTTTTATTTTCTTACAACGCAGTGCATTCTCATCCTCGTGCGAAACTCCAGCTTCTCTACGGTCAAACCTGCGTTCTTACAGCATTCTGCAATCAATTCCTTTGTTGGAGGCGTGACGTCTCCGTGACCACACAGATTGGCAAGCGGCAGCTCGATCTTATCCATAAACCACAGCACAAGCTTATTTTCGCTTGTTAAATCGCGGAGGATCAGTCGTCCTCCCGGGCGAAGACATCTCTTAACACTGTTAAAGAATGCCTGCGGGTTCGGATAATGATGGAAGCTGTTGGAGCATATGATCGCATCAAATGCATTTTCCTCAAACGGAAAGTTCTCACAGTCTCCCACTACAAAAACGGCATTGGGAATATGCTTCAGCTTTGCCTGTTCAATCATCGCAGGTGTCAGATCAAGTCCAGTGTAATGACGATCCGGATACTTTTCTGCCAGCAGCGAGATCATCGGAGCCGGTCCGCACCCGGCATCCAGCAAATCCTGAAACGGTTCCTGCTCCAGTTCTTCCAGAATTTCCGGATAATCCTTCTTGCATATTTCATAAATGCCGGCATGGTTCCCCTCATACTTGGCTGCTGCTTTTGTAAATTCATCGATCGATAACTTTTTATATTGCTCGTCCGTCATAATTTTATCCTCCGTCATTTTCAAATCTAATCATTGTTAGCTATAACTAACCACGGTATTAGAATACTCTCTTTTGAAGAAATTTGCAAGTTCTATGATTCTTATTATTGCTAACTAAGATTTTCCATACCAAGGACAAAGATCAACCTATAATATTTCTTATGTCCGGTTGCTTACAATGGCATTTTGCCTGTCAATGCATTAAAAATCCGTGAACTGTGACTAAAAAATTGTCTTGTCACTTACGGATTTCGAAAAGACTAATTGCTTTGCTGCTTTGATTTTTGATAAACAC
>NZ_DBLXSO010000005.1:0-91096 GCF_057878315.1 Jutongia sp.
GTGAACTTTCTAACTGGAATGGTCGTATATATAAAATTTCTCGAAACGAGCTTTCCGAATTTGCAAAACGTAAGGATTCGGAAAACACTGGCGTGTACTTTTTATTTGGTAAAGATGAAAGTAATTTTGACACGGTCTATGTTGGCGAAGCCGAAAAAATGTTTACACGTCTCAAACAACATCTCAAAGAAGATTACTGGAACGATTGTATCGCAGTAATAAGCAAAGACAACCTTCTAAATAAAGCACATGTAAAATATCTTGAAAACAAATTTTACAATATTGCCCTAGCTACCGGTCGAGCCAATGTGTTAAACAGTACAATTCCTACATGTTCATCCATTTCAGAATACGATGAAGCCATGCTTTCCGAATTTATTAGTAATACAAAATTACTAGTAAACACTTTAGGATATAAAACATTTGATTCCATCGAAGATTCCTCTATCAAAGCTGGACCTAAACAATTACTCTTTTATATTGACGGAGCAAGAGGTGCTAGTTCCAAAGGTGTTATTGTTCCCGATGGTTTTGCCGTTTTTAAAGATTCCAAAATTGCTTCCAGTACCGTACCCAGTATGTCTGCACCTCTAATCAAATTACGTACTTCTCTTATTGAAAAAGGAGTCATTGATTCAAACTTTTGTTTTACAAAAGATTATATATTTACCAGTCCTTCATTGGCTGCTGCTATTGTTATGGGCAGAAACGCAAACGGAAGAACCGAATGGAAAACGGAAGACCATAAATCTATCAAAGATATTGAAGAAAAACTTTAAAACAAAAAAACCTTACCGACTTCAGTCCTCACAACTGAAAATCAGTAAGGTTTTTATATGCAATAAAATAATTTACTCAATGAATAACGGAAAAAATGTTGCCAAATCGTTGCCACATTCTAAACAAATTTGTTTGGAACAGGCATAAATTATAGCTTTATTTTCCCATACACATTATTCAAACTCTATCGTCCCCGGCGGCTTGCTGGTCAGATCATAGAATACTCGATTGACCCCCTTCACCTCGTTGATGATCCTGCTCATCACCTTCTGCAGCACCTCAAACGGGATCTGCGCCGCCTCAGCGGTCATGAAATCGATCGTGTTCACGGCACGCAGTGCCACGGCATAATCGTAAGTACGTTCATCGCCCATAACGCCCACGGAGCGCATGTTTGTGAGTGCAGCGAAATACTGGTTCGGCATCCATGCCGGTGCTTCGCCGTTCTGCTGCTCGTACTCTTTCGCAGCCTTGTCCACTTCCTCGCGGTAAATCGCATCGGAATCCTGAACGATCTTGACTTTCTCGCCGGTTACTTCGCCGATGATTCGAATGCCAAGTCCCGGACCAGGGAATGGCTGACGGAAAACAAGCTTCTCCGGAATACCCATTTCGAGACCAGCCTTACGAACCTCGTCCTTGAAGAGGTTGCGAAGCGGCTCAATAATCTCTTTGAAATCTACATAGTCTGGCAGTCCTCCAACATTGTGGTGGGATTTGATGACTGCTGACTCACCGCCGAGACCACTCTCAACAACATCCGGATAAATGGTTCCCTGAACAAGGAAGTCAACGGCACCAATCTTTTTCGCCTCTTCCTCGAATACGCGGATGAACTCTTCGCCGATGATCTTTCGCTTTGCCTCCGGCTCGGTAACACCGGCAAGCTTCTTATAGTAACGCTCCTGCGCATTGACGCGGATGAAGTTCAGCTCGTATGGACCGTTCGGTCCGAATACTTCCTCGACCTCGTCGCCCTCGTCCTTTCTTAGCAGACCGTGATCAACAAATACACATGTGAGCTGGCTGCCGATTGCCTTGGAAAGCATAACGGCTGCAACAGAAGAGTCGACACCGCCGGAAAGAGCGCAAAGCACTTTTCCATCGCCAACCTTCTCGCGGATCTCCTGAATTGAATGCTCTACGAAGGAGTCCATTCTCCATGTGCCGGCACAGCCACAGATGTTGCGCACGAAGTTGTGAAGCATTTTGGTACCTTCCTTTGTATGAAGTACCTCCGGATGGAACTGGATTGCGAAAAGCTTCTGATCCAGATTCTGTGCTGCCGCTACCGGACAATCTGCTGTTGTCGCAATGACCTCAAATCCCGGTGCTGTCTGTGAAATATAATCAAAATGACTCATCCAGCAGATGGTGTTCTTACTAACATCCTGAAAAATCGGAGAGTCCTGATTTACGGACACCTCTGTTTTACCATATTCGCGGACAGGTGCTTTCTCAACTTTTCCGCCGAGCACATGCATCATTAACTGTGCACCATAGCAAAGTCCTAAAACCGGTACACCAATTTCAAATAATTCTTTCTGATAAGTTGGAGAATCTGCTTCGTAGCAGCTGTTCGGTCCTCCTGTCAGAATGATTCCTTTCGGATTCATTGCCTTGATCTGCTCTAAATCCGTTTTATAGGAATAGATTTCGCAATAAACGTTGCACTCGCGCACACGTCTTGCCACCAGTTGGTTATATTGACCACCGAAGTCAATAACAATAACCTTTTCCTGATTCATCTGTGTCTTCCTCTCTTTCTGTGCAATAATCAGCATGCCCCCTGACACAACAAATTAGATTCTTCATTTATTGTTGTTTACGAATCATTCGTCGTACCGGCATGCACCCTTCTTTCATTATAAATTACTGCCCCAATAATAACAAGGGCATTTTACACTTTCCCTTCCTGCTCTGAAGTCAAATCCCCTGCGGATGCGCTCGGATGGAACAAATTTATTTTTCTATCCTCTCTTTGTCTTCGCGTGAATAAAATTGTAACTTCTATTTTTCTTTGCGCCTGTAAAATGACGCTTTCGATCTACGATCTTTCTTCCAGATAACCGTTCAGATCCTTCCGCAAATCCTCGAACATCTCCGCTGTGTCCGGATTTTCGGACTGAAATGACATCATTTGGTTTAAATATCCCTGCTCTTTTGCAATCCGCAGGCTTTCCGGATAAACGAGTTCAAATGTCAGTGACCCGTGCGCTACGATGTAATCTGCGGGACATTTTTTCAGCTTGCGAAGCACGGCATGATGCTCGTAAAATGCCTGCATAACTTCCGGCGTGATTGCCGAACGGAGAATGTCTTTGGTCTGAAAGCCATACACTTCCTCCATTGGCGTATCGCAGATCACCCGGAAAATGTCGACCTTGTCCGCATCCCGCAGAATTTGGCAAAACATCCGTGTCCGTTCATCCAGTCCCTTCTGAATCCGGTACGCACTGTGTTCCCCAATGGCTATGCGAAGCGTCTGCAATATATCGGATAACGGCATGTCCTCACTCTGGGCAGTGGGGGACTCATTCGCTCCCCCCATCGACCACCACGTCCTCGCGCCAGCAACTAATTCTGTCGTCGATATCTCCGGCACATAATCCGCGATCAATCCCTCGTCATAAAGCAGCTCCACCGCAAACCTTGCATGATCAATGGACTGCGCATCCGAAAATGTATTGTACCGGCGCAGCTGCTCGAATCTTCCGACGTCATGCAGCATCCCGCTAAGCCACGCAAGGTCAACCTCTGCCGCCGAAAGCTCCAGAGACTGCGCAATCTGCTCACACAGATTGGCAACGCGGTAGGTATGATCAATCTTTAATTTGATTTTCGGATTTGTACTGTCATAACGGTCGGTATATTCCTGAAAGGTCTTTTTTATATGTTCACGGTTTATTTTCATTGTCATCCTCTTTTCTCTTGTTGTATTACCAAAAGGAAAAGACACAGCAAAAATAACAAAACTATCTTTGCTGTGTCAAGCTATTCCAATTCATTCTGCTGATCCGGCTATGCCTGCGCTTTCATCTGTGCGTTCAAAGTTGCAGACCGGCTTATCTATTTCGAAATGTCCGCTCTCATGAGAACAGATCAAAAATATCCATAGAGTCCGCCACGCCATCTACGACATTACCGATCACACTGCCACGATCAGCCTTTACTGGGAATCATTTTGGCGATTCGTCCGGCAAATTCGGCAAAGTTCTGCGTCTGCAGAATGACGCGTCCCGGACCGGTAAGCTTGGTAAGGAATAAGCCCTCACCGCCAAGGAAGATATTCTTCAGCCCCTTGACCATCTCGACCTCGTATGCCATTCCCTTCTGAAATGCAACGACATTTCCGGTATCAACCTTGAGAACCTCGCCCGGTGCCAGATCCTTGATGACCTTATCGCCATCGATCTCCAGAAATGCCATTCCCTCTCCACTGATCTCCTCGAGAATAAATCCCTCACCGCCGAAAAGACCGGAAGAAAACTTCTTGGTCAGTGTAACGTTTAAGTTGACTGTTGGCTCTGCGCAGAGAAATGCTCCCTTCTGGCAGATCATTCCACCGGACTCACCGACATTGAGCGGCATAACCTCACCTGCCACCGTAGAGGCAAATGCAATCGTTGCTCCCGGCTTGCTTGCGGTATAGTTTGCCATGAAGAGTGATTCCCCCGCAAACATTCTGCCAACGCCTTTAAACAGACCGCCTCTGGTATTGGTATCCATCTTGACACCATCTGACATCCATGCCATTCCTCCGGACTGTGTATACATGGATTCTCCCGGCTGATCAAATAAAATTTCCACCGCCGGCATGGTATTTCCTACGATTTTGTACTGCATTTTCCTACCTTTCCCTATACAACAATTGTTGTATTAGTACATGTGTCTCTAAACATACTTATGCGTTATCATGTTACGTATGCCTATAGTGTACCATAAAGGTGTCTGCTTGACCATCCCGGATTCTGTATAATTCAGAAATATTCCAGGTATTACTCCGCAGTACAAAATGAACGTGTTCTTTATTTTCAAATAAGGTGTTGGTACCGCAATGCTTGTTAAAATCCGGCTTATATTGTTCTCTAATTTAACTGTATGCACGGATACACTGCCTTATTGTTCTAATTCACCAGTATGCACGGATGCACTTTCTTATTGTTCTAATTCAACAGCAGAAGCGGATCCACCGCCTTGTCATTTTCTTTTACCTGGAAGAAAAGATTGCTTCCTTCCTCGCTGAAATATTTGGTCGGTGCTGCAACATTTCCCAGAAGCTGACCTTCCTTGATCTCATCTCCCTTTTTCACCTTGATGTTTTTCAACTGACCGTAGGTGATCTTATAATTGCTTCCGATATCTGTCGTAACCATTGTGCCGGTGACGTCATCCTTGCTGATCTCCGTCACGGTTCCTGCCGCTGACGCTATAACCTTAGTTCCTTCATCTGCGGATATCTCGATTGCCGGGTTGCTTTTATACTGTGCCAGCGTCTTAAAATAAATATTGTTGCTTTGGCTGAATTTCATCAATACATCGCCCTTGACCGGCCAGCTTAATCCCTTTTCCTCATTAAAGGTTCGCTGTGACGCTGACATCATGGTCGCTTTGGATGATTTTCTGGCTGTGGTCTGCTTTTTGTTCGCTTTCACTTCCACATTCTTTTTGTTTTTGGCGGTTGTTGGCTTTGCTGCATTCATCGTGGTGCTTGCCTGCTTGCTGTCATTCCCTGTGATGTCCTGTGCATCCGCTTCCCACTTTTTGTTGATCGCCGCCTCCCCGGCTGTTGTTGCCACCGGCTGCTCTGCGAGCTTGCTGTTCCCGGCATTTCCGGTTTTCTGTGTCTGAAAATATGCTGTTCCCAGCACAGCAGCGCATGCAAGTACAGCGCACGCTGCTACATAAAAGCTTTTCTTTGACTGCGAGTTCTGATTTTTAAAATCATTGCGTGTGTATTTCATCCTGTCCCTCCATTCTGAGACGCTGCCGCCTCTTTTCATAAAAACCTTATTCTTTTCCCAGCCCATAAGCTTCGGGCTGCAGGTACAAAGGCGCACCTATAAAAGAAAGAAAAGCATCTCAAATCTATCGAGATGCTTTCCGATATCTTCTGTTTTTATTTTTGACAGGCATTTTTGAATTTATTCAATGACTTTAAAAATCTGTCGGATCGTTTTCCTGCTGAACCGCTGTCTCCTGTGACACCGCCGTCGACATATCCGCTTTGCTCTGCGGTGGCATGCTGTCTGCCTCCTGTGCCATCGGTGGATTCGCATTACTCTGTGGTGACATGCTGTTGCTGTCTGCATTCTGCGGTGTCTGTGAATTCGCATTACCCTGCGGTGGCACAGTATATCCCGGCTGTGGCACCATATTGCGATAATTCATCTGTGTATGCACATACACTTTCTTTTCATGGTAATAGATCACACTGGTATCTGCCAGCAGATCGTGAATCCCACGGTGCTCCTTCTGCGCAAGAATCAGCAGATAGCCGAGATTCATAATAACCCCTGACAGAAAGCGACCGATGCTCTCACGGTACAGCACCTCAAAAAACGTCATTTTGCGATCCTCTGTGCTGACCACACGAAGCTGGAATAGCTTTTTGCCAAGCGTTGCGCCTGTGTAATAGGTCATCAGCACGAAGTAGAGTACCGTCAGCAGATAGCAGACGATATCCACGATCGAATACTGAAAAATAAAATTCCGTACCAGCACATTATCCGGATTATTCAGCGATACAAACCACATGGGTACCCGAATCACGGCTAATGCAACACTGACGATGATCATGTCTATCAGGAATGCCGTCAGACGTACGAAAAATCCGGCATATACCTGATCCTTCGTATTAGTCTGCATAATACATCAACACTCCTTTTCCCTTATTTTCAACAATGTCGACTGCCAGCTCACTGTCAGACTTTGGCATTATCTTCTGTACAGATCCCATCAGACCGGAAAGAAAATCAGAGCCGGAACTCTTGGCAACATCATAAACAACGTCCTTGCCGAGCTTATTTTCCTTCCGGATCAGTGCCTTCAGCTCATCCTCGGAACCGATCTCGTCCACAAGACCTTTCTCCTTCGCCTGCTTTGCCGAATAAATACGACCATCGGCAATCTTCTTGACCGTATTGATATCCAGTCCACGTCCTTCGCTGACAATTCCGGCAAACTGATCATACGCCTCGTCAACAAGGCTCTGCAGAATATCGCGCTGCTCATCGGTCAGATCAAGTCCGCCGGAACCCATAGACTTATTCTTACCACTTGTAATATCAATTTCCTTGATGCCAAGCTTATCGTAGAGCTTCTTGTAATTGGTCAGGGATACGATCACACCGATGGAGCCGGTCCATGTATTACGGTTGGTATAGATCTTATCCGCTGCCATGGAGATATAGTATGCACCGGAGCAAGCCTGCGATCCAAAGTATGCGTATACCGGTCGCTTTGTTTTCTCCTTGTACTCCATCAGCTTCAGATAAAGCTCATCGCTCTCGTACACTGTTCCACCCGGGCTGTTCACATATAAAAGGATCGCTTTATTGTTCTTTGATTTTTCAAGCTGATCAACATAGTTCATATAAAGATCATGGTTATACTGTCCATCATCCGATCCGGTCAGGCTGACATTTCTGGAAGAGCTTGCCTGTATAGTACCTACAATATTAAGAACTCCAACAAAATCGTCTGTCGGAAGGGTAATCTCTTCCTCTGACTTTCCCCAGATACTGCTCAGCACATCCGTAGTATTTTTCTTGTCTTCGGTTGCTGCAGTCAGCTTTGACTGAACCACATTAGAGAGAATCCCCGTTGCACATACCGCAATAAATACGGCACCTGCCACAACGATTCCGATTAACTGTTTCTTCTTCATAATGCCTCCTACATGTTTCGTCAGATCTTAGAATATCCAAAACTATTTACGATCGCATCAAGCTTCTGTTTCTGATCACAGAACGGACAGGAACCCGGACGGTATGTCGCATAGTCTGGGATATCACTGGTGGTAAAGATGGAATCCACATCCACGCCTCCCACATTATCTACAGCAGAGAACAATGCGGATACACCCTCTACGATACCGCCATAGTAGCTGATACCATCAATACTCTGCTGAATCGTCTTACCCGTGGTTGCACTTGCAATCAATACCACAACATGCTTATGTAATACCATCGGCTCTACATTCTCACGGAAAATGATCTGACCACTGGAGTTGATCTCCGGCGTAATTACATTGACACACTCATGCGAATTGAGTGACATGATTCCCGCTGCTGTAAGCTCCTCCGCAAGATAAGCTCCGATGACTTCGCACCCATCCATACAAACAATCGCATCAACCGCAGTCGTGTGACGATATTTCTTAACCATTTCCTTTGCCACAAGCTGTGCCTCGGTATGACGGTATTTGATCGGCGTCATATCCAGATAATAATTGATGTGCGAATGATTTGTTGCAAAATGTCCCGGGATCGCCTTTAACTCGATCTTACGATTGCACTTTGCAGGAATCTTAATAATGTTGTCCATACTCATTGTGTCCACCTTCCCTTCTTTTCATAACTGCCCTATGCAAACACAATGCATAGGGCAGCGATACAATGTTTCATAAACTGAAACGGTTATTTAATTATTCGTTATCCTCAGGTACTTCTACTTTTACCTTCTCAAGATGCCAGATTTCCTTTGCATACTCCTCAATGGTACGATCCGATGTGAACTTACCACTCTTAGATACGTTCAGAAGTGCTGATCTGGCCCAGCCTTCCTCATCGCGATATGCTTCCTCTACTCTCTTCTGTGCATCTGCGTAAGAACGGAAATCCTTGAGGATAAAGTACATATCTGGACGTCCTCCGTTGCCATCAAGCAGGGAGTTGTAGATATCACGGAACTCATCAAGATTGCCTGATGCATAAGTACCGTCAACAAGCTGTGTCATTACGGCACGGATATCAGAATCGATGTTGTAGATATCGCGTGGATTGTACTGACCATTCTGCTCATATGCGATAACCTCATCGGAAGAAAGACCGAAGATAAATGCATTCTCCTCGCCAACCTCGTCAACAATCTCTACATTGGCTCCGTCCATTGTTCCCAGTGTCAGCGCACCATTAAGCATGAACTTCATGTTACCGGTACCGGACGCTTCCTTGCTGGCAGTAGAGATCTGCTCAGATACATCAGCAGCCGCAAAGATGATCTCTGCATTGGATACACGATAGTTCTCAATAAATACAACCTTGATCTTATCCTTAATGTCTTTATCGTTGTTGATCACATCACCAACACTGTTGATCAGCTTAATGATTGATTTTGCTCTGTGATAACCGGCAGATGCCTTAGCTCCGAAGATGAAAGTACGTGGATAGAAGTCCATATCCGGATTCTTCTTCAGCTCGTTATACAGATACATAATATGAAGAATATTCAAAAGCTGACGCTTATATTCGTGAAGTCTCTTAACCTGTACATCAAAGATGGAACGAGGATTTACCTCTACACCGTTGTGCTCCTTGATGTATTTTGCAAGACGAACCTTGTTCTGATACTTGATGTTCATGAACTCCTTACGGCTCAGCTCATCGTCTGCATAAATACCAAGCTCGTTGATATGTGCCAGATTTGTGATCCAGTCATCACCGATCTTCTTAGTCACCCAATCGGCCAGAAGCGGGTTGCCGTGAAGCAGGAATCGTCTCTGTGTGATGCCGTTTGTCTTGTTGTTGAACTTCTCCGGCATCATCAGATAGAAATCCTTAAGCTCCTGATTCTTGAGAATCTCTGTATGAAGCTTTGCAACACCGTTTACAGAGAAACTTGCTGCAATTGCCAGATGAGCCATCTTAACCTGACCATCATAAATGATAGCCATCTTCTCAACCTTGCTGTTATCTCCCGGATAAGCAGCCTGGATCTGAAGAATGAAACGGCGGTTGATCTCCTCTGTAATCTGATAAATACGAGGAAGCAGTCTTGAGAACAGCTCGAGTGGCCATTTCTCCAGTGCCTCTGACATGATCGTATGGTTTGTATATGCACATGTCTTATTAGTAATGCTCCATGCCTCATCCCACTCAAGACCATAATCATCTACGAGAATACGCATCAACTCAGATACTGTTACGGTTGGATGTGTATCATTTAACTGGAAGCATACCTTCTCGTAAATCTTACGGATATCGTCATGCTTCTCCATGTATTTTGCAACGGCTCTCTGAACACTTGCAGACACGAAGAAATACTGCTGTTTCAGACGAAGCTCTTTACCTGCCATATGGTTATCATTCGGATAAAGCACCTCGCAGATGGTACGTGCCAGATTCTGCTGCTCTACTGCCTTCTGATAATCACCCTTGTCAAAAGAATCCAGATTGAAGGTATCAATTGCCTCCGCATCCCAGATACGAAGTGTATTTACTACATTATTGTTATATCCAACAACCGGCAGATCGTAAGGCACTGCCAGAACTGACTGGTAGTTCTCCTGTACGAACTTGTCTCTGCCAAACTCGTCTTTGCGCATTGCTACATAGCCGCCAAATTTAACCTCGACAGCGTACTCAGGACGCTTGATCTCGAATGGATTGCCATTCTTAAGCCAGTCATCCGGCTTCTCAATCTGATAACCATTCTCAATAACCTGCTTAAACATACCATATTTATAACGGATACCACATCCATATGCCGGATAGCCCAGCGTAGAAAGAGAATCCAGGAAACATGCTGCAAGACGTCCAAGTCCACCGTTACCAAGTGCGGCATCCGGCTCCTGATCCTCAATGACATCCAGATTCATTCCAAGCTCCTCAACAGCTTCCTTGATTGCCTGATTGCCTTTGAGGTTAATAATAATGTTTCCTAATGCACGTCCTGTCAAAAACTCCATGGACAGATAGTAAACCGTCTTTACATCCTGCTCCTCATAAGTCTTATGAGTTGCCATCCACTGGTCTACCACAATATCCTTTACCGCATAAGAAACTGCCTGAAACTTCTCCTGATCGTTTGCCTCTTTGATGGATTTACGGAACAAGACCTTTGCATAATTCTCAATGTCTTTTTTGAATTCTTCCTTGTTAATTTCGTTCATTCGTAGTATCCTCCCTGAAATTATCTACTTAAAGATTCTATTCATAGTCACCATATCATCATATACTATAAAAGTCAAAAAATCAACGAATGGTATGCAATTTCTTGATAAAATAACCTGATTTATACAACGGTTTCCCACGTTTTTGACATACGTAACATTATTTTGAATAAAATATATCAAAATTGTATTTCGTCCTGTGCATCAGGCATTTTCCTGATCACATCCATACGAGGAGACTCTTATGTTTTCATTTCATATCCCTTTCCGAGCAGCCTTTCGTCACCCATTCCACTGTTTATACCGCATTCCTGCGCTGCTTATCCTGCTTGCACTCTCATTTTCCCTTACCGGCTGTCACAAAAATGAGCTTCCCGCCAAAGAAAAGGAGCTTGACTTTACCGTGGTCGCAGGAACGGATATCCCTGCCGAGCTGCAGGAGCTCATCGATGAACGTCTGAAGGATCCGTTTGAACTGACCTACTCCGACGGCACATGCCTTTATATCGTCAAGGGCTATGGCTGTCAGCAGACAGAAGGCTACAACATTACAGTCAATAACTTCTATCAGTCAGCAGACGGACTCGTTTTTGACACAGAGCTGACCGGCCCCCACAAAAATGAAGAAATCAGCCAGTCCCAGACATATCCTTATATTGTGATCAAAACAGAATTTATTGATGCACCTGTTACCTTTTCATAAAATATTCATACATTTCTAACTTTTACAACATTGAATCCCCTCCCCTTATTTTGTAAAATAAACAAAAGTATTACATTTATTTGCCGAATTACAGAAAAGGAGCTTATACTATGCCAGCATTTCCATGGAAATATCAGTTATCTGATCACTCCTGTGCCATCGAAGCAGGAGATCTCTTAAACAAATATACAAACTGTCCGGGCACACCGCTTCAGATCGAAGCGGTTACCGACAGCACTCTACGCATCCACGCAAGAACACAGAAGTCCTTTGCAGTCGAGACAGCCCCGTCTTCAACCGGTACTCTGCAGCTTGTCGAAGCTGCTTCCGGCGATTCAGCAGAGACGTCTGTTCTTGTTCTTGCCACAGATTCTCTCCGCATCACCATTGATGACGCACTTCATCTGCAGATTTCCTCTTCCGATGGTACTGTTCTTTGTTCCGATTATACCGGACCTTTACAAGAAGCAGAATCTCTCACAGAGGAAGAAATTGAGCAGATGCGCCAGGAAGGACATGTTGTTCATGCCGGGGATGACGCCTGCCGTTTCCAGATTACCAAAAAGCTTTTTGGTGATGAAGCTTTCTACGGTCTCGGAGACAAAACCGGTTTTCTCAATAAGATTGGCTATGACTACACCATGTGGAATACAGACAACCCTGATCCACATGTTGAGAATCCAACCTTCAAGGCACTGTACAAGTCCATTCCTTTCTTCATTGCACTGCGAAATGACTGTGTCTACGGTATCTTCTTTGATAACCACTTTAAAACAAACTTCGATATGGGATACAGTTCTACCGACTACTATTCCTTCGGTGCTGCCGACGGCGAACTTGACTACTACTTCTTCTACGGAGACACCATCGCAGATATCATCAGTCAGTACACTGCCCTGACCGGTCGCTGTCCTCTGCCTCAGCTCTGGACCCTTGGCTACCATCAGTCCCGCTGGGGTTACTCCTCACAGCAGGAGGTTCTTGATCTGGCTCAGAATTTCATTGACAATGATCTTCCCTGCGATGTCATCCATATGGATATTGACTACATGGATAACTACAAGGTGTTCACTGTGGACAAGAACCGTTTCCCGGATCTGACAGCCCTCAGTGACATTCTCCACCAGAAAGGTATCCGTCTGGTTACTATTATCGATCCGGGCACCAAAGTTGAGAATGGATACCACATGTATGAGGAAGGTATTAAAAACAACTACTTTGCTCAGACTCCGGACGGAGAAGTCTACGAAAACGTTGTATGGCCGGGAGACTCTGTGTTCCCTGATTACACCTCCTCCATTGTCCGCAACTGGTGGGGAAGTCAGACAAAGTTCCTGTTAGATCAGGGAATCTCCGGTATCTGGAATGATATGAACGAACCTGCCAGCTTCCGTGGACCTTTACCGGATGATGTGGTCTTCCCGGGGGATGACATGCCTCGTCAGCACAAAGAGGTCCACAATGTATTTGGTCATCTTATGGCAAAGGCAACCTACGAGGGTATTAAAAAGAACAGCGGAAAACGTCCTTTTGTCATAACCAGAGCCTGCTATAGCGGCACACAGAAATACTCCACAGCATGGACCGGTGACAACCAGAGTATCTGGGCACACCTTAAACTTTCCATTCCTCAGTTACTTAACCTCGGCATGTCCGGTATGCCTTTCGTCGGAACCGACATCGGCGGATTTGGTTCCAATACAAATCCAGAGCTTCTTAGCCGTTGGATCCAGGCAAGCTGCTTTGCACCACTTTTCCGTAATCACTGTGCTAAATTCTCCCGCTGTCAGGAACCATGGCAGTTCGACAAACAGACGCTTGATATCTATCGCACCTATGTGCGCTTAAGATATCGGTTCATTCCGTATCTGTATGATCTGTTCTACGAGGAGTCCCGCACCGGTATGCCAATCATCCGGCCTCTCGTCATGCATTACCAGAACGACCCTGAGGTACGCGAATGCAATGATGAATATCTGGTCGGCGACCGCATCCTTGTTGCTCCGGTCACGGACCAGGGAGTGCATGTCAAAGCTGTTTATCTTCCGGAGGGAACCTGGATAGACTACTGGACAAAGGAGCGCATCTCAGGTGGCAAATACATCCTCCGCGATGCTCCGATCGATGTTTGTCCGATCTACATCAAAGGCGACAGCATCATCCCTGCATGGCCACAGCTTGATCATATTCCGGATGGCGGTTCCGAAGAACTGATTCTGGAATATTATCCGGCTTCTGCCGATTCTTCAAAATATGTCCACTATCAGGACAATGGTGCTGACTTCGCCTACGAGGCCGGAGAATACAACCTCTATCGGTTCCGGGCGGACAAAGATGGAGAACTCTCTGTCTCCATGGAACACGAGGGATATGAGCACCATTACGAAACATTAAGCGTGGAAGTGTATTAATATATTATCTCATCCGGTACATAGCAGGTATGTGATATCCGCAAATGAAACGATATCACCCTCCCGGCAAAGTACCGGATGTTCTTTTATCAGACGTTTTCGATTCAGAAACACTCCATTCA
Organism: Jutongia sp.; assembly: GCF_057878315.1. NCBI lineage: Bacteria > Bacillati > Bacillota > Clostridia > Lachnospirales > Lachnospiraceae > Jutongia > Jutongia sp. Next base: position 14,131 of record NZ_DBLXSO010000005.1, read on the forward strand.
CCGAGGAAAGATCGGTCAGATAAATTCCATCTTCACCAATCTCCAGCCGTGCATGCTGCCAGCTCACCTGGGCTGCCGGTATCACAACGTCACTCTCCAAACCTCTCCCCACTACCAGCATCTCCCGGTCAAGCTCCACTCTTTCCGGCACATAAGAATATTTTGATGTGTTTTTAAGATAATACGGAAACACCTCCTTTCGACTCTTTTTTCTCTTTGGTATCGGTGTTGCTGCGACTTTTCCGGATAACCTCTTCCGTGTATCACTATTCCTCCTTATATCACTTGAAAAGCTATCTCTACCGGCAACCGTTTCTACAACTGTCCGAACTGCCCCATCCGCTTTTGATGGATCTGTTTCTAACGGCGGCAGGTCTTCTTTTCCTCGATGCATTTCCTCACTTTGATACCCCTCCCTTTTTCTTCCACCACGTTCTTTGCCATATTCTTTCAGATAGGCATCCAGTTCCGAAATATAAAACTCCCTCTCTCGGATCCGGTCATACAGACCATATACAAATGTCCTCCCTTCCTTGTCCCGGTGATCGGTCACTGTCAGAAGATATTCGCACAAAGATTGCATCTGTTTTCCCAAAAGCTCCTGTCTTCCCGGAAAATAGCAAAACGAGAATTCCTTCACATCCGGATTCCAGAAAATGTACTCCGGCTGCATCAGAAAGTGATCCGGATTCAAAAAAAACTTTTCACTTTGGTGACAACACTGACAGATATCACTGCACAACTGATATGCCGTCGTATAATTTAGTTTGTTTTTTTCTAATAACCCGGAAAGCGAAATCTTGCCACGAACCAAATAATAATAAATGCACTGATTATCCACATATCGAAGCTGCAATGGCACAATTCCCGCCACCTCATTATGCAGAAGCATCTTAATATCAAGCTGCTCTCCGTAATCCTCCGCTCCCTCTACCACCAGAGATCCACTCTCCTCCCGAAGCTCCCAGCTATCCCGGCTCGTTCCTGCCATACTCCGCTCCCTCCTTTCCTTTGATCCGCAATGCTTTTTCCGGCTGTACTGCAGAAATGCTATGCGTTATATTACTCTGAAAATGATTTCCTAAAAACATCTGCATTACCGGTATGTGCCATACTGCCGATGCCGACAGCCTGCCTTTGATCACCAATGCATTCTGTTTGATATCCAACTGATCCACCGCTGCGATCCAGAGGCATTTCTGTATCTTTTCTTCCCAGTCATCGAGCTCCGCTTTCCGGTCAGCTCCTTCTTCTGCCAGCGGTTGCAAAATCATTTCCTGCAGCATGCCGTCCATCACCATCTGATCATGCAGATAAAACAGTTGAAACATCCACGCATACATAATCCCCAGTACCATAGGAACAATAAATGCAGCCTCCACCGTGTAACTTCCATCCCACATGTAACGATTCATTCCTCTCACTTCCTCCTCATACCGTTAATTAATTTTAATAACAACCGCTACGAAAGCGTCATCTGCTGCCAGAGCATCGTCAAATATCCCAACAGCAAAAATGGCAGAAATGGTATCCTCGTCTTTCTCTTTTTACGCAGGAACGCCACCAGAAAAACTGCCACCGCAAATGCATAAAACAGGCTGTACGCCATGAAACAAATTCCCTGTTCCATGCCTGCTGCCATAACCAACATCCCCATTACGATCCCATCTGCCCTGCCAATCTGTCCCTGTGTCAGCACACTTGCCGTATACAGAATAACCGCTACAAGCACGCCGGGAAGAAACTGTGTCATAATTCTTTCACCCGAAAATTCTCCTGACATCAGTGTCCAGATCAAAATATAAACACCCATTCCCCAGACAAGCGGCATCCAGACCTTTTTCCAAAGGCAGTCCATCACAGCACAAATCCCCATTATAACGATCACTCCCACATTCCATCCAATTTCCGTCACTCTGTTGTTTCCTTTCTATTCCCACATTTGCTGCAAGGCGGCAGACTGCCCGCCTTCGACCGGCGAACTGACCGTACGGTTCTCTTTAATTTGGGGCAATCTTCCCGAATATGATACCGTTCCCCGTATGAAGCATAGTAAACATGCATTCCTGCCGGCTGCGTTTCCGACCGGCAACAGCTCTCACACGGATAATAAATTCCACCTGACTGGTTCCGTTTTCTTTTCAATACGAACACCGTATCCTGCCTGATCCTCGGTCGCAGATAAGTACATTCGCGGTCCATATGGTATACCCGTCCATTCTCTGCGATATAAACAAAATAATCTCCCTCCTCATCCGAAACCATGCTGAGACCGGAATAATCAACCGCTGCCATCTGCTGGTACCGGTGCAGTCCAAACAATCGTGAGCCAAGAAACGGAATTCTCTGATAATAATCGGTACAGACAAACTCTTCTCCTCCCTGCTCCTCCCAACGGATCAGCACCTTCTGATCTGCTATTCCCTGCAGCGCTGATGTCCTGCTCTGTGTCATTCCATATGCCTGAACCGTCTTCAAAAGCGCCATCTGGACATTATTCTGCTTTACCGCACCGGTAAACAGACAACTAAGAGACATCAACACCAGAAATCCAAGCGGCACCACAAAGGCCGCTTCGACCGTATAGGAAGCCTGCTCCCACCGCCTTTTCATCAAACCATTCCGATTGACCATCTAATCCCCCCTACATTTCTGTTACTGACACACTGTTTATACTGCGTCTGTTGTGTAAACCGCTGTCATCCCTCGATTCTGCCGGAAGTTATGTAGAACGCCTTCTCAAAATTATTGAAGAGAATTATACTGAATTTTTAGTTATCAAAAAGGTTTCGTTTATCAAAAAAGTTTTATTGAGAATGAACATTCTATATCTATAATATATTGGTAGGGAAAGCCTCCGATAATTTTCAATGCGTTTCATTCTATAAATTCCGCAAAGGAAGGCGTCCCACATAACCTCCGGCATACTCGACAGACCATTATCTGAAATCACATCAGGTGTATCCATACACAACACAAATTCTTCGCTGAAGCGTTCCATTACGGCTTATCTTTCCCCGTTCTGATACCAGCCCGCCCGCGAGCCCGGAAAGCAGAACCGGAATCGAATAGGTAATCTCTACCCTTGTGCTGCAGATGCATTTGTCGATGGAAAAGGTCTGGTTAAACTGCTCACGCAGATCAAACTGGATCACATCCAAGGTTCTCTGATAAAGATCCTCCCAGGTATTCATCAGAAGCATAAGCCAGAGATACTGCATGTATCCCAGTCCACTTCTCATATCTGTCAACCGCGTCGCACTTTCTGCTTTGGGATAATTCTGTGCTTTCGCACGAAACAGTGCCTTCCCTGCTGTACAGATCTGGGCATACTTCATCTGGAAGCTGCTCTGATTCTTAAGGACAGGAACTCTTCTGCCCAGCAGTAATGCCGTGACATCCACGCAGGCTTCTTCCATGGCAAGCACCAGCAATATGCCGTGCTGAATCACCGGAATAAATGCTTCTGCCATCAGCGTTGCTGCCAAGGCTGTCGCTGTCTCCAGGCTCTGTGAGAGCAGGATCGGATCCTTTTCGACATACAGAAAATTGATCAATGCCCGCATTGTAAACAAACGACTGACAACGGATGCAAAAGCATCCTTCTGACTGCTTTTCCCACTGACTAAATACTCCAGACCATACGGAACCGCCTCTCCCTGATGGGAAATATACGATCCCAGCTTGTCCATCACATACACGATCAATTCACCCTTTTTCTTCTGATCATCCAACATTTCATCGTTCCACATAGAATCCGACTGCGCAAGAAACTTCTTAAGTATACCTGTTCCCGACTTTCCTTTTGTCCATTCCAGCTCCTCATTCTCCACCACAGAAGCCTCCCTTGTCTCAAGCTGACGTTCACAGAGGGCGGTTTCATCGCATACCAGAGACAATACACCATCCCTCATCAGCTCTTTAACAAACTCCAGCGGATTCTCTTTATTCCTATTTCCACCCTTATTTTTCCTTGTATCGGTTCCACCGTCTGCATCAGCACCAGATTTCTCCTCACCCTGATCCGCCTGCTTTATATCCGAAGACTCTTTTGCCTTCTGCAATCGATCATTTTGTTCCATATCATCAAGAAGACCTTCTCTCTGTCCCCGATCCGTTCCACGAACCTGTCCACGCAGCGATTTGGTCATGTCCCGAAGACCTTCTGTAGTGATCCACTGACGTAGCTGCTTTCGAAAATATTTCTCCTCGGTCAGATAATGCACCTCCTCCAGCTGCGTGCTGATCGCACTCATCTGGTAGATGGAAGCATACCTCCCGGGAAGAATGCTCTTTTCCTGTGATACCGGTCGCTCCCGCAGATTGTCTGACAGAATCTCTTCATAACGTTCCAGCCAGTCCCCACATCCTTTTCCGTTGCAGCCGCCATAGCCAAACAGACCATACTCCGTAAAAAGCTCCCGGTTATATTCTCCATACACAGCAACGTCTGCTCCATATGCCGATGTTGTCACATAACCTCCTGACCCAAAATATCTGGCACTATCCAGCGCCGCCCCGGTAAGGGTGAACAACAACAGGAAAATAAATGTCATGAAAACAGTAATACTCCCATCCTCCATACCATTCTCTCTACATAGTGATCTCATCATTAATCGTTCCTGCTCCGTCGTCAATCTGTGAAAATGCATTGCTGATAATGGTTGATATCTTATCCTTGAAAATTACGATCAACGCAATCAAAATTACAAGAATTAACACAATCTCCACTACACCAATTCCATCCTCGTTATCCCAAAACTCTTTCATAAATCCCATATACTCACCTTTCCTTCCTTTCTGTTCCTCTTACATCGACTGAAATGCTGCCGCCATGATCAATGCAAATACGACGACAAGCATCATGATCATTGGCAATAAAAGCTTTGTTCCGGCTTCTTCTCCGAGCTGTCTGGCAAACTCTCTTCTTGCACGCAATGCATCCTCTGCCTCAACCTCCATCCGCCGCAGCAGATCGTCCGAGCCCTTCCTTAAATTCTGCACCAGAAGCGTGCTGAACTTCATATACGAAAGCATGGAGATCCGCCTGCCAAACGCCTGATACGCTGCCGCCTCGTTTTTCCCGTTCTCCATTTCCATCTGGGTCAATATCATCTCTTCATACAGATAATGACCGGAAATCTCACCACACTCTCTGCGTGCCTCGTAATCCTTTGTGATCCGCTGCCATGCCCCTCGTATTGTAAGACCTGCTCCAAGAAGCAGAATAAAACGCTCTATCATCTCGGGATACTCCTGCTGCAGCTGCAGTTCTCTTTTCCTTATCCCCTGCTCTAACTGATAATCGAAAAGAAACGGCAAAATCAGGCTAAATAATATTCCCATCAGCAAAATCCTGCGCCATAACGGATGATTCACCTCGCTGTAATGCATTGTCTGGTTCCCAATACGTCCCGGCAGCGACACACGTTTCTCCTGTGATGAGTTCTCTTTCTCCATCTGCCACTGCTTTTCCCAACTCTCCCAAAATCTCTGTTCTCTGCTTTTGTTTGGGGGACACAGCAGTAAATTAAGCATCATCGGCTCCTTTACATCACAGTAAACCATCTCTGCTGTAAGCGTGACTTCGGTCTCTTCCTTCAGATCGTCTGTATTTAATGTTCCGTCTTTATTGACATATCCGGCTGCATCCAGTTTCCATCGCACCTTGACTGCACTGTCCTGTATTGTGGACACCAACCGAAGTGGTTTTGTTATCTTCTCTGCAGACGGATTCTCTCCCAGATAATGTTTTTTAATATACTCCCTGCCTTCGGCAAGCTTTGCTGCAAGTTCCTCCTTCCGATACTCCCTCTCGGGAATCTCTATCTCTATGGTTTTCCGGTTGCCACCTCCCTGAACGGTGATCTCCGTCTTCCTGCTCCCTCCCCCGGGTTCAAGCCGTTTCAATTCTCCGGTTCCTGTAAGCACCTTTGTTCCCTGTCCCGCAAACGCTGCAATCGCCACAAGTACAATCGTAAAAAGCACAGTCCACAGCCCTGCCTGAAACCTCCGGCAATCATCCCACACCTCAAGCTCCTTTACCGGACTTCCCGGTCGGAGCATCTGCAGATGCTTTCGCCGTCCCTCCGAAAATGGCACATGCAGCCGTAATCTCCAGAACCGATGCAGACAATATGCTAATTTGTCAATCCCTTTGACGCTCTTCATCCTGTCTTCCTCCCTGTAACAGCTCATTTTCCACTTATCCTCTAATGTGTGCATATCCGCAAGCTCAGACAGTGATCCGGCATATTTTTTCACTGAGCAGGTATGCCGCAAGATAGATCAGCAAGAACACACTCATCTCGATCCGTCCCCGGATTCCACCGTAAAAACCATCCAGAAACCCCGGCGAACATATCCAAAAATAAAGGATCATCCCCAAAGGTACGATATTCATAATACATCCCTCCATCTGCTTTCCGGCGATCATCGTGTGAATCTCCCTGCTCACCTCTATCTTCTCCCCGATCCGGTCTGCACTGGCCCTCGTGATCTCAACCAGATTGCCACCCGACCGGCGAGCTGTCCGGAACACCTCCGCAAAGCTTTTGATATCCTGCACACCGCTTCGCGCGGCAAATTCATCCATAACCTGTTCCACCGGCCGATTCAGCTTTAACTGCTCCAGCATCACCTGAAATTCCCAGCTAAGCAAAGATTCTTTGCCATATACAACCAGCAGATCCCGCCGGCTTTCTTCTATTGCATTTTCAATGGAATAGCCTGCATTTAAAGCTGCCGCAAGTCCCTGAAGCCCCTCCTTAAATTCCAGATTAAGCTGCCAGCGGTGCTGCAGCTCCCACTTTCTTTTCAGCCGCCGGTACTGTAAAAAACACAATGGCGTTCCAATCAGCAAAACCCATAACAGACTCCGGTAAAACAGGATCAGTAATACAATCACCTCTCCTCCGGCGCGGATGCAGTCCCAGACCCGTCTATTATTCATCCGCTGTCTCCTTTCCTGCCATGATCAGTTTGTCCCTGTTCGCCAGCCGGTGATCAGTCGCCACCAGATGCCCTTTCACATGCTCCTTACTGCTGCCCTTCGTCTCTTGAAACTTATACAAAGGACGCAATACAATCTCGCCATCCTCAATGCCGCATACCTCATCAATCTCCAAGACCTTTCTTGACTTATCGCGCAGTCTGCCAAGCTGCACCACGATCTCAATCGCCGATGCGATCTGACTACGCACTGCCTGCAACGGAATATCCATTCCTGTAAGCACAAGCGTCTCCAACCGGCGCAGCATATCGACCGGACTGTTCGCATGACCGGTTGATATACTTCCATCATGTCCGGTGTTCATGGCACTGAGCAGTTCAATCACCGCCGCATCCCTGATCTCGCCGATAATAATTCTGTCCGGACGCTGACGAAGTGCTGACCGTACCAGATCCCGCACCGTAATCTCATTCTTCCCCTCCAGGTTGGCATTGCGTGTTTCCAGACGAACCAGATTCGCAATATTCTGAATCTGTAATTCTGCCGAATCTTCAATTGTCACAATACGCTCTGTGGATGGAATATAGTTTGACAATGCATTGAGAAAGGTGGTTTTGCCGGATCCGGTGCCACCACTGATGAAAATGTTGTATCTCGCCTCTACCAGTGTCCGCAAAAACACGGCTGCCTCTTTCGTGATACTTCCAAGCTCCAGAAGCTTGTCCATATCAAACGGATTCTCCGGAAACCGCCGTATTGTCATGACCGGTCCATCCAGCGCAACCGGTGGAAGCACGACATTCACCCTGGAGCCGTCAAGCAGCCGCACATCCACAATCGGTGATGCCTCATTAACCACCCGGTTCACCTTCGACACGATCTGCTGGATCACATCCTCCAGCTTTGCCTGACTCGGAAACTTCTTACCCGAATCCAGCAATCGTCCTCCCTTCTCGATAAAAATGTGATCCGGTCCATTGATCATGATCTCCGTAATATCCTGATCCTCCAAAAGTTCCTGCAGCACATCCAACCTGCGCACAGAATTAAAGATTTTTTTGACAAGCTCCATCTTCTCTTCGATGGTCAGATATTCCATCTGTCCACGTTTCAGGACACGTATCTCAATTTCATCCTGCATCTGTTCATCTGAGAAGCTGACACCCTGCTCCAGTTCCCGTAACAATTCCTCCTGTATCTCCTGCTGAATCTTCTCCAGACGTTTCTCACTCATATGTTCCCTCCCTCACATTGTATAAAATGCTGTAGGTCGCTCCGCTTTCATCTGCTTTTGCCCCCTTGCGTCATACGTACTGTATATTGTCAATTACTTCCTCCAGTCCTTCGCGCACCAGCAATCGTTCCAATGCGGCACGTCTTTGTTCCTCCCAGCGGCTTTGCGCTCTCGGTATATAGATGCGGTCACAGCAGTACAGCAGATACAACGAAGAATCGGTGAGAAATCCCACATCAAACACAACTCTTTCATATCCGGTTTCGTGTGCAAACAGTGATAACAGCCTGTCCACATCCTCCCGGCAAAGCGTATACAAATCTCTGAAATCCTCAACCGCTCCCAGATAATCCATTCCGTCGCACTGCGTGATCATTCTCCGAAGTTTTGCTGCCAGCTTTTCGCTATGCTGCTTCAAATAAAAGATCACCTCCGACATACCACTGTTCTCTGCAGTCCCGGCAGCTTTCATCACCTGTTGTCCTTCCCCAAAAAGCTCCAGATCAACAAGAATACTCTGTCTCCGGTCCTTCACCTCCGGCAGGAGCCGCTGCAATGGAACCGGTGCCCCGTACGGGCGGTAAATCCCTATAAACTCGGTCTGTCCTCCCGTTTTAGTGGCGGTAACAGACGAAGCTCCCTCCCCCTCTTCCAGAATCTGAAAAATTTCCTGCAGGATCTTTTCTGCCGACTGATACTTAAAGATTAATGGACATGTCTCTCCACCCTCTGCCACGCCGTTGCCCTCCGACATGATCACAAGATGTCTCGCCCGGTCAAGGTATTTTACCCCGGTCCGGTCGACATCCTCTCCCAGAAGCAGAACATCCGGCTGCCTGTCCTTCAAAAATTCATTCAAACTCTCGAGCTTTGTAAACAATCGGCTGTCTAACAGAAAATTCTTTCTGCCAAAATAATCCGCCAACGACCTCATATACCCCTGCGTGTCATACAAAGCCACCAGTAATTTATTCAAAAAATCCCCCCTGTTCTCTCAAGGCACACGATATAATACGCCATTGCCGCCAATGGTGCCAACGGAATTACCATCTCATAGCCATCCCTTTTCACATTGTAATATGTCTTCCTCCTGTGTAAGACCGCACAACAAACGAAATACTTCATTCTTTCTAAAAATTGCCGCTTTCCCAGCATATGAAGCAACGACGCCACCGCCGCCAGAACAGCAAACACAATTCCGGTATGTACCCAGAATTTCATTCCATACATTCCTGCAATTACCGATAACAGCTTAATATCCCCCGCTCCCATTCCGCGGATACAAAACATCGGCAGTAACGCAGCTGTCCCTAACAGAACACAGCAGACTCCGGCTCCCACTCCGACAAGTCCCTGTTCATACCAGCGCAGTAATAACGCCACCAGCCATCCTGCCACGATCAGATCGTTCGGAATCCGATACTGTTTCAGATCGCTGACGGAGCTTAACACCAGCAGGATCGTCATAGCAACACAATGGATTCTCCCACCTCCCTTTGCTTGGTGCCGCCCACTATAGCACCCGTCGATCCAGTCTGTCAAACGGAGCAATTCTGTGCATTTCTGCCAAAGTTTTTACCCATGAATTGTAAAAAACAACTGCAAAAGATAGAGACCTGCTACACCACTTATTCCTAAAATCGTGGATACACAGATTGTAATTTCGTTAATTTTGACGACGATATTTCCGCCAAAATAGCTGATCAGACCGTTACACACATAGACACAAACTAAGCAAAACAGGCACCTGATCAGTGCATTCAAAATAATTTTCCCAAGATTTCCCCAGATACAAATGATAAATAAAGTACATAAAATGATAAATGCCGCCATATACACTGCAATTTTCTCCATTTGCAACTTTGTACGTTGCATTTCTTTTCATTCACTCATAATTACTAACAGTATATGCACGTCCATCGGCAGTATTCCCGCAAAAATTTTACCGATAAAATTTCACGTGTGAAATGTATAATTTCCTATTTGCATACCTATACTTTAGATATGAGTCTTGTACAAAAATATGGAGGTAATGATTCATGATCCGATTATTATGGAAAGAAAAAAAGAAAATCCCCCCAAAACGGAAGGATTTCCTAAAAAAAGCAATCTGTGATTGTCAACAGGCGATCAATGACGCCTATCTCGGTCTGCAAAATACCAACGAGCCGGATTTGATCGACCGATATATTTATGAAATGAACGCTGCAAATGTGCGCTACCGTTTTCTGCTCAAGGAAATGCGTGAGCTTTCTGCGTCTTCTGCACCGAGCATCTCCCCGACAAACCTGGAAACCGACACCTCTTTGCTGAACCGTTCTTTCAGATAATAGATATGCAGATGCGACTTTGCACGCGTCATTGCAACATAAAACATCCGACGCTCCTCCTCGATGTCCTCTGTCAGCACTGCCTTGCTGTACGGCGTCACTCCCTCATTGACATCCGGGATAAACACGCACTCAAACTCCAGCCCCTTAGCACCATGCATCGTCATCAACAACACGGCATCCTCCGGCTGCCCGTTATCCCTCTGGCGGCTTTTCTCGCTCTGCTTTTTCAACTCTTCCCCATAGCTTTCAATATAGGCAAACCACTCCTCAAAATCCTTAAAGCCCTTGCTCGCCTCCTGCAGCTCGTCTAAGATCTCGTACATATCTCCCGCACGGATCCCGCGGTACTCCGCATATTCCTGAATATAATCGTCATACCCCACGCCACGGCGGATAAAATTGACCGCTGCATACGGACGCATATCTGCGATCAGTCCCAGATCCGCGCGCAAATTCACAATACGGTCCACCATCCAGTCCTTATCCTCATAGAAAAGCTCCAGCTCCTCCAGATCAATATAGGCATCGGTCAGTGCATTCCGGTGGACATAACGTTTCGGACGGTTAATAATGCGCATGACATTGCCACGCTCGCGGTTGCCGCACGCCACCTTAATATACGTGAGAATATCCCGCACGATCCAGTGATCGTAAAGATTCGGCACCATCTCCTTCATGACAAACGGAATATTATATTCCTTCAGCTTCGCACTGATCGCACGCGCCTGCGTATTCGTCCGGAAAAGCACCGCCATCTCCCGATAAGGGATTCCCCGATTGCGATAGACAAGAATCTCCTCACGGATCTTTTCATTTTGCTCCGTCATCCCCTGAAATTCCTGCACTTGCACGGCAGAACCCGGCTTAAAATCCTTCTCGGTTCCAATAATTTTCTTGTCCAGACGATTCTTATTGTGACCGATCACACGTCCGGCAAGCGCAATGATCTCACCTTTACTCCTATAATTTACATTCAATTTACAGATCTCCGGAGAAAATTCCTTTCCAAAGCTCTGCATAATGTCCGGTCTCGCCCCGCGGAAACCATAGATCGACTGGTCATCATCGCCCACGATGAAAATATTATTGGCAGGCTGTGCTAACAGCTTCACCACATCGTATTGCACCTGATTGATATCCTGAAACTCATCGATCAAAATAAACGGAAACCGCTGTTGCCACATCTTACGGATATCCGGACGCTGCTCCAGCAGCTCATAACAGTACACAAGCATATCATCGAAATCAATCAGCCGCCGCTTTACCAGACCATTCTGATATTTCTCATAGATCCGTCGAAACGTATCTCCCGGACAATTTGGCGAATAGTAATGTGCCAGATCCATTCTGCCGCCTTTCACACGGCTGATCTCCGAACCAAGATCATTCAAAAATTCATTTTCGTCCTGAATCTCAATATCGGTCTCGTCCACAATCTCCTTCAAAAGCTGACGTCTGACGTCCTCCTTGATGATATTGCTCGCCTTATAATGATATGCATGCTTCAAAATAGTGAAAAAAATCGAATGAAATGTACTGAAAGATACCGGTGCACCGTATGCCGGTGCCATCTGCTGATAACGCTGGCGCATCTCCACGGCAGCCGCCCTGGTAAATGTGATAACAAGAATGTTGAACGGATCTATGCCTTTTTGCTCTATTAAAAAACGGACCCGGTGGGTTATGACTCTGGTTTTGCCAGAGCCCGGACCCGCCAGGACCATCATCGGTCCCTCGAAATGAGAGACCGCTTTCTTTTGTGATTCGTTTAATTCCATACTAAACCCATATGTCTTTCTCAGCCCACAAAGTCTGCCGTGCGAAAATCATGTCCACACGGAATCTGATAACATATTACTGCGCTGCTTCCAACAGTTCAATTCCCTTTTTGATACGGGCGATCGTCTCATCCTTACCGATGATCTCAATGATCTCATACGCTCCACCCGGTGTCATCTGCTTGCCGGAAACTGCAGTACGAAGTGGCCATAAGCACAGCCCGTTCTTAATCTCCTTCTCGGCAATATACTCCTTGCAAACAGCCTCAATACCCTCATGACTGTAATCCTCAAGCTGCTCCAGACGTGGAAGCATCTCCTTTAATACAACAAGTGAATTTTCGCTGTTTGTTTTCATTTTCTTGTGCGTATACATTGCGATATCATACTCCGGAAGCTCCTCAAAAAAGTCGATCTTCTCCTTGATATCCGGGAAGATCTCAATTCTTGTCTTCACAAGATCTGCAATCTTCCTGAGATCGTAATCCTTTGTAATAACCTCTTTGATCACAGGAAGTGCTTGCTCATAATACGCCTCATTGTCCATCGCCTTGATATATTCGCCATTCATCCATTTCAGCTTGACAATATCAAATACCGCCGGTGACTTGCTGATATGATGATAATCAAAGTTCTCCACCAGTTCCTCAAGACTGAAGATCTCACGGTTATCTGTCGGACTCCATCCGAGAAGTGCCACATAATTGACAACGGCCTCTGACAAAAATCCCTGCTCGATCAGATCCTCATAAGAGGAATGACCGCTACGCTTGCTGAGCTTCTGATGCTCCTCGTTAGTGATCAGCGGACAGTGGATATATTTCGGCTCTTCCCAGCCAAATGCATGGTACAGTCTGGTATATTTCGGTGCGGAGGAAAGATACTCATTTCCACGCACAACGTGTGTGATCTTCATTAGATGATCATCGATTACGTTCGCAAAATTGTAGGTTGGATATCCATCGGACTTGATCAGGATCATATCGTCCAGCTCTTCGTTAGGCTGGGAAATATCACCATAAATCTCATCATGGAATGTCGTCACGCCCTCATTCGGCACATTGGCACGGATAACATACGGCTTGCCTGCTGCCAAATTCGCCTCGATCTCCTCCTTGGACAGATGGAGACAATGCTTGTCATATGCAGTGATCTCCTTGCCGCCAATGTTCTGCTTCAGAGACTCAAGACGCTCCTTATCACAGAAACAGTAATAAGCCTCGCCCTTGGCGATCAGCTCCTTGGCATATTTCATATAAAGGCCGCTCTTACAGCGCTCGCTCTGGATGTACGGACCATAGCCGCCATCCTTGTCCGGACCTTCATCATGCTTGAGTCCGGTCTTCTCCAAAGTACGGTAAATGATCTGCAGTGCTTCATCAAAAAAACGCTCCTGATCAGTATCTTCTATTCTAAGTACAAAGTCGCCGCCCTCATGCTTGGCGATCAGATAGGTGTACAACGCCGTTCTTAAGTTTCCTACATGCATTCTGCCGGTAGGACTTGGCGCAAATCTTGTTCTAACCTTGCTCATTTTAACAATCCTCCACTAAAGAAAAATCTCCATCCGAAAAAACTCCGGACAGAGATTTATTTTAAACCGTTTTAAGGCGTTTTGCAACCTTATCCGGCTTTATTTCTTAACTTGTGCCATCTTTTCTTCTGCCTTCTCCGGAAAAACCGCATCTGGATCATAACCGGTAATGTAAGGAACAATCTCGCTCAGACACCCATACAGCCTGTAATCTGCCCGCGTATCCCCCAGCTTTTCCTCTGTATTTACAAGAATAAACTTATTACCTTTGTAGTATCTCTCGAAATGCTGGCAGATCGGATCTCTGACAGCAGAACCAAGCACAAGCAGCACATCCGCTGACTCGACGATGTCGCACACCTCGGACACCTTGCCATTGTCCACGCGCTCACCAAGCAGGATAAATCCGGGACGGATCGGAATCCGACACTTGTCGCACACCGGCTCTCCCTTCGACTCCTTTATGTACTTCATATCAAAAAGTTTCCCACACGCCGGACATATATTCTTCTCAATGGAACCATGCATGTCAAGCACATGCTCACAGCCCGCCTTCTGATAAAGCTCATAAACGGTACGCGTGATGATATGAGGCACCTTCCCCTTCTGCTGCAGCTGACGGACCGCCTTGTGAACAACCGTCGGCACTGCCTCCTTATTAATCGTCACATTCTTAATATAATCATAAAATATATCACTACGTCTTGCATAAAATGCGGAGGATACAATCTCATCGTTGGAATATCCGTACTTTTCCTCCGTCTCATACGCCAGATGCTCTGCCCGCACACCGTTCAGTCCGGTCTCACGCATCGTATTCAGTCCACTCAGCACAACAATATTTCTGCTCTTATCAATAATCTCCTTAATTCTTTCTGCAATCTTCTCCATAACACATCCCCCTCTGCCAATTACTCGCCAAGGTAAGTGCAAATACTCTCCACCGCTTTATCAATACCGGCAATATCACTGCGGACAACCATGTCATAGTTGGTCAGATTCGTCCACTTTTCACCCACATGATAATTGTAGTAGTTCGCACGGCGCTTATCATTCTTTAAAATAATCTCCCCTGCTTTCTTCTCGCTCTCACCGTAAACATCAACGACACGCTTGAGACGATAATCCAAAGAAGCCTGTACAAATACGTTAAAAATATTGACCCGCTCCTTTAATACGTAGTCGGCACATCTGCCAACAATAACACATGGTCCGTCATCGGCAACCTTACGGATCACATCGGACTGTGCCAGGAAAATTCTGTCATCCAGAGACAACCCGGAAAATCCAAAGTCCTGATTCCCGTAAACATTAATTCCCATTGCCAGAGAATATAAAAGGCTGTTCGTTGCCTTATCCTCTGCCTTTGCAAAGGTCTCCTCCGCAAATCCGCTCTCCTTTGCAGCACGCGTGATTAACTCGTTGTCATAAAACGGGATACCATAATGCCCGGCAAGCTTCTGACCAACCTCTCTGCCGCCACTGCCATACTGTCTGCTGATTGTAATTACTTTGTTCATATAAAGGCCCCCTTTTCACGTTCACATAAACAATTTTATAGATTTATTATACATCATTTTGGTTATTTTCACAAGGATTTTTATATTTTATTGTCATTTATTGTGAAATATTCCTAATTATTTCGTGTTAATTTGGTAATATTTTTAATACTACGTTTTTCTCGTTCTATGTTTTCTCATGGAATATTTTTTGTCTTCGGAAACAGATTTCCCAATATACAAAAGGACGCTGATATCTCTATCAACGCCCTTGTCAATTTACAAAAAGATTAGCATACCGGTTTCATTTTGTAAATACTTATTATTGCATCATTACTCCACCGGTGCGATGCTCGGGATCTGTACATCGGCATCCACATCTGCGCTGTAGTCCACGCCATCAATGCAGAATCCGAAAATCTCATAGAACTCCTGCCAGTATCCTTCCAGATCTGTCACTTCCTCGAGATTGTCCTGATCAATCTTCTCCCAGATTGCAGCGACTGCCTCCTGCACCTTCGGCTCCATCTCCCAGTCATCCATGCGGATCAGACGGTTCTCATCGGTCACCACCTCGCCACCATTACAGAGACGGTCATGGATCATGCGGTACATCTGCTCAATACAGCCCTCCTGCACATTCTGCTCCTTCATCACCTTGAACAAGATCGCCAGATACAATGGCACGATCGGAATGGCTGCGCTGGACTGTGTCACAACTGCCTTATTCACGGAAACGTATGCCTCCACGCCGTCAACCTCTTCCTGAATCTTGTCTGCAGAAGCGTAAAGATCCTTCTTTGCCTGTCCAATAGAGCCTTCCTTATAGATCGGATAAGTCAGCTCCGGTCCGATATAGGAATATGCAACCGTCTTGGCACCGTCCGCAAGAACACCGGCATCCTTCAGTGCCTTGATCCAGAGGATCCAGTCCTCGCCGCCCATAACCTTGATCGTGTTGTTGATCTCCTCCTGTGTCGCCGGCTCGATCGTCGCTTCCGTAAGCTGGTTGCTGCGCAGATCAATCGTGCGGTTTGTGTACGCCTCACCGGTTGTCTTAAGTACAGACTTGTATGTCACTCCGTCCGGAGCCGTACGGCGCGGTGCCGCAATACTGTAGATCACCATGTCTACCTGACCGAGATCCTTTTTGATCGTCTCAATGGTCTGCTCCTTCATCTCTGCAGAATACGCATCACCGTTCAATGTCTTCGCATACAACCCGTCCGCCTGTGCGATCTGCTCAAACGCTGCTGTATTATACCATCCCGCTGTTGCTGTTCTCTTGCCCTTTGCCGGCTTATCAAAAATAATTCCGAGCGTATCTGCGCCGCAGGAATATGCTGCCGCAATACGGGAAGCAAGTCCGTATCCCATGGAACAGCCGATCACAAGAACCTTCTTCGGTCCTACTGTCTTAGGCTGTGCCTTTACATAATCAATCTGTGCCTGTACTGCTGCGCGGCATCCTGCCGGATGTGCCGTGGTGCAGATAAATGCTTTTACCTTTGGTTCAATTACCATGAAATAACCCTCCATAAACACTATTTCCTAAATATACAACAAAAATCGCAGAATCCATAAGAATCCTGCGATGCGGTCAAGCAGGATACGGGAGTCGAACCCGCCTCCTCAGCTTGGGAAGCTGATATACTACCGATGTACTAATCCTGCACAGAAGCCTGTAGTTTCTGCTCCTCTTCATTTTATACATATTGCTTTTGTTTGTCAAATATAAAAAGGACAAAACAACACCCGGTCAGAAACCTTTCGATTCCTGACCGGGTGCAATTTTATTGGCATGAATGGGTATCACTCACCGCCTTAGCGGTGCAACTGCTTTATCCCTCAATAGCGATGGTCTTGGTTTGTTCAACCGCCGGCTGTGGTTCCTTCTTTGGGACGGAAATCTTCAGGATACCATCCTCAAACTTCGCTTTGATATCCTCCTCGGTAACCTCCTCACCAACATAGAAGCTACGGCTGCAGCTTCCGTAATATCTCTCACGGCGAAGGTACTTGCCGCTCTTGTCATCCTTCTCATCGTTCTCGGATTTCTTCTCTGCGCTGATGGTCATGTAACCGTCCTTCAATTCGGCCTTGACATCCTCTTTCTTATACCCTGGCAGATCTATATCAAGCTCATAACCGGCATCTGTCTCTTTCACATCGGTCTTCATAGCGCTTGGCGTCGGGGTTGCATAATGAATCACATTCATTGGTCTTGCAAAATCATCAAACAGATCATCAAATAAATTCTCTCCAAAAATACTAGGCATCAACATAAGTCATTCCTCCTTCAATTAAACCTTATTGAACTGTTCTTCTCAGAGCAAGTAGGATGAAGTCCCGGTCATTTCTGACTTCCTATTACCTCTTCCCTTGTTCTGTAATATGTTATACCACTTTTATTAGCACTCGTCAAGAGCGAGTGCTAATAATTTTTGTGAAAGTTTTGTGAACTGCTTTTTATTCAATTCCACGAATGCGTTCTATCACGCTGCCCTGCCCGGACAACCTCTTCCATGCTGCCACCGGAATGACAACACACACGATTACCGTTACAAGCGCCGCTCCCAGAAGCGGAACAACCGGCACGCAGAATGCAACCTGACAATAGTTCATAGACTGATAAATCTCGTAAACAGCTGCCATGCCAACGGACATTGTCACAAGCCATGCTCCCCCTGCATACAGGATTCCCTCCCGGATCAGCATCTTAAGTATCTGCCACTGCGTCATCCCGATACTTTCCATGACTGAGAGCTCGGTTCGTCTGTTCTGTATATTTACCACAAAGGTGTTCATATAATTCATAGTTCCAATAAATGCAAGGATCAACACAATCCCCATACCGATCTGAGGCATATTCCCCTGTGCCTTTCGCATCTCATCTGCCTCCTCGAGCTTGGATTCCCAGGAAAAATTTCGTGTATTGGCATCTTTTTTCAGAATTGCCAGAATCTCTTCCTCCGTCCTACGGTCATACTCCTTCTTATACCGGATCCCTGTCTTTAGGATAAATGCTTTCGCATCAAATGCCTTTACCACCTGATCACTGACAATGAGCGTTGGCGGATATCCTAAAAGTGCCGTGTAATACGAATCATCCGTCACACCTGACACTGTAAAGCTTTTACTCTTTTTAAGATTCCGATAGAGCGTGCATGTCACTGTTTTGCCGATAAGATCTTTATCCGCAAGCTCCACACCATTTCGGTAAACAATACACACCTTTCCCGCGAGAAAATCGTTTTTGGACACCGGCATGTCGAGCGTCTGATTCAGATGATCAAATTCGTCCTCGTCGATGCCAAGCATACTTGTTCCAAAGTTCTCCGGATGCTCTTTGTACTCCTTTCGATCCTTTTTATAAGGAATGCTCATCCATTTTGCATAAAATTCCTTCATCCACTTTTCCATAAGATCCGGTTCCCACGGAATCGTAATTTCCGAAAATACAATGGAATGCATTTCGGCAACACCTTGATTACTGCTAATCGACTTCTCGATGGAGCCGGTCAGAATATCCTTCCGATCCTTTGCTTTTTCCTTTATGCCGGTATCATTCTTAATGACGAGATCTGTGTTCATACTATTCGATACGATTGTGCGCGCCGCCTGACTGGAGATCAATGTAACAACGCAAAGATACACCGACAGACTCATCGCCAGAGACACAAGCACCATCGCCGTCCGCTTCTTATCCTTTACAAACTGCTCCCAGGAAATCCGCGCAATCACATTCCCCCGTGCCGCTTTCCTGCCGCTTCTTATCCCAGTTCCTTTCCTTCGGGACACCTTCATTCCAGCCCCCGGACGATATCCAAGCGCTTCTATCGGAGAAACCTTTGCTGCCTTGCGCACCGGTTTCCAACCCGCCAGACTGATCGTGATACCCGCCAGCAATACGGTCACCACCAGAACCGCCGGATGAAACTGCACTCCGATTCCATCAATATATCCACTTTGGATTCCGAGATTTTTCACGATCACCGGGATCAGAAAGAACGAAACGAACGCCCCCGTTACACAGCCGGTTCCTATCCCCATCGATCCTATCAGAAGCAGCTGCTCTTTGAGCATCACCTTGATCTGCCGTTCTGTCATACCGATTGTCTGAAGCAGTCCATAATGTCTTACTCTGCCTGCCACCGAAAGATACATGATATTATAGATCAGCAAATAAGCACACAGACAGGTAACAAAGATCAGTCCGATCAATCCTCCAAGGATCTCAACCGATTCTCCCAGATCTGAGACAAAGAAAAGAGCCTGCTGTTTCCCCAGTTTCATACTTTTTATAAATGCATTCTGCGTCTTCTTTGTCATCAGTCTCTGCCGAAAGTCCATGAAATATCTTCCTGATGCAGCATCGGAGCGCTTCCATCCCGACTTTTCATAAAACGCTTTGGACATATAGAACATCTTCTTCGTTCCATAGCCATCCCATATGCCACTGATCCGAAAGGTGCCTTTCTGAACACCATCGTATACGCCATACGTCACTGTGATCGAATCGCCGACTCCTAGCTCGTCATATCCACATTTCTCCAATGCTTCTCTGGTCACCATGATCTCATCTTCCGCAACCGGGTATTCCCCCTCCAGCTTCTCTCTCGCCGGTTTCATCATCTTCGACCAGTAATTCTCATCCGCCCAGCCAAGCCCAACACTCGGCGTATCATCGCGGTCTGTTTTCTCGATCCACCCACAGATGCCAAGAAAACCGGTCAGTGTAATATCCGGATTATTCTCACATTTCTGTGCCTGCTCATCCGTCACACCATACATGAGCGCATCAAACTTTGCCCCGGACATCCGGATGTTTTGAATCTTCAGCATTTTGAAGTAAGTGACACCCACCGTAAATATCGTAAATATCATGAAGGAGGAAAGAAAAACCGCAAGAAACATTGTCGCTGTTCTCCTTCGTCCGGTCTTTAGGGAATGACGTGCCATCCGCTTAACAACAGCGTTGTTAGTATTCTTAAGCATCCGGATCACTTCCCTTCTCTAAACCCCCGATGATCCTGCCATCTTCAATATGTACAATGCGGTCAGCAAGTTGTGCAATGTCCCTGTCATGTGTAATAAGAATCAGTGTCTGGCAAAACTGTTTTGATGCCGTCTTTAGAAGTCCAAGTACGTCGTGACTCGTTGCAGAGTCAAGATTACCCGTCGGCTCGTCCGCCAATATGATCGCAGGCTTCGCCGCAAGCGCTCTGGCAATTGCCGCCCGTTGCTGCTGCCCTCCCGACAGATTCCCCGGTAATGCGTCTCTCTTCTCGGTCAGCCCCAAAAGTCCCAGAATCTCATCCACATACGCAGTATCGACCCTTCTCCCATCTAACTCGACCGGTAGAATCACATTCTCGTAAACATTCAGATCCGGAACCAGATTATAATTCTGAAAGATGAAGCCGATCTTCCTGCGGCGGAAAACGGCAAGCTGATCCTTCTTCAGCCCCTGAATACTCTTCCCCTCCACATACACCTCTCCCTCCGTCGGTATATCAAGTCCCCCGAGCATATGCAGCAGTGTACTTTTGCCGGAGCCGCTCTTGCCGATGATCGCCACAAATTCATGCTCCTTCACACAAAAATCAACGCCATCCAATGCCCGGATCGTGTTCTTACCCATTTGGTAATATTTCTTTAGATGATTGGTTTGTACAATATAATTGTCCATTGGTCTGCCTCCTTATTTTGATATTCACAGAATACCCGGTAAAAATCACAAACCTGTCTCAATTACGAAATATCACAATATTGTGATCACACCTTGTCCTGAGCATCCCGCCATGGAAGGTACAGACGGAACTCTGCACCCTCTCCCGGCTCCGACTCCACTTCTATGTAACCCTTCTGCAATTCCATAATCCTGCGTGCAAGATACAAACCAATCCCAACTCCCGGCTTATCGTGAACCTCCGGTTCCCGGTAGAATCTCGTAAAGATCTCCGCCTGTCTCTCCGGCACAATTCCCTTTCCGGTATCCGAAATACTGATCTTCAAGAAGATTTCCTGTCTCGTCAATGCGACATGAATCTCACCGCCGGACTCCGTGTACTTCACTGCATTGTCCAGAATATTAAAAACAGCCTCCTGCGTCCACCTGCCATCATGATCGATCATCACTTCTCCACTGCTCTCCATGAAAAGGTCGATCTGTTTCACTGCTGCATCCGGAACAACCGCTGCCACAGCCCGCCGCAGCGTCTCACAAATATCACCCGGTTCCTTCTGTATCTGCAGGATCCCCGTCTCCAGCCGGGACATTTTCACCATACTCTGCATCAGAAAATCGAGCCGCTCCACCTGAGTCTGCAGCTTCTTAAGGAATTGTCGTCCGTCCTCCGAAAGTTCCTCCTCACCAAGAAACTCTATATATAGTTTCATGTTGGAAACCGGTGTCCTCGTCTGATGAGAAATATCCGAGATCAGTCCTTTGATCTGCACCCGCTCTCTCCGGCTCTCCTCGGACTTACGCTGAAACAAATGTGCCGCCCTTGCTAACTGCGTCTCCGTTCTGCCCCAAAGGCTGTCCTCCATCTGTGCCTCTGGCTTCCATTCCCCACCGGAAGAAATCACGTCCAGAGCCTGCTCCACCTTTCCGGCAAATTCTTCTATATTCTTATGCAGCCGGTAATTACGCCACAGCAGTGCCATAACAATGGCTCCCGCCGCCACCGGCACGATCCACATCATCCAATCCATTGATATCCCACCCCGTATACATTAGAAATATATCTATGCTGTTCATCCTCAAGCTTCGCTCTCAGACGGTTGACATTCACCGCCAGCGCATGCTTATCAACAAACTGTCCACCGCTGTCCCACAAACGATCCAGTAAAACATCGTACGTCAGAAGCTGCCCTCTGTTGATCAGAAACTGTCGCAGCATCCTGCTCTCCGTCGGCGTGACCGAGCATTCCTGACCGTCCACTGTCACCACGGCTTGCTCCAGATCGATCTGCAAATGATCATCCGAAAAGATAAGCCGTCCGGAGCGGGAATTTCTCCTTAAGATCACATCCAGTTTATGAAGCAGGATCCGCATGGAAAAAGGCTTCATAATATAATCCTCCGCTCCGGATTCGTATCCGTTGATCGCATCCTCCTCGAGATCTCTTGCCGTCAGATAAATCACCGGGAGCTCCGCCTGCTGTTCCTTCAGCCACCGGCACAACGTATATCCCTCACCATCCGGAAGATTTACATCCAACAAGACAAGCTCCACCTGCCGACTTACAAATATCCTCCGGGCTTCTGCAATACTTTCCGCACTTACCACACCGTATCCGGCCTTCTGAAGTGCATAGCAGACCGCCTGATTCAGATCACTGTCATCCTCTACCACCAATATATTGTGCATATCTCTTCCTCCCCTGGAGTAAAACTGTATGTGCCTTATTGTAACACAGTCCGCCTCCTTGAACAGAGAAAACAAAAAGATTCTCAATTTTGTGATATTCTGTGAGATTCAAACTCCGTCATATGCTTCCGGTAATGCAAAGGAAGATTCGTTCTCTGCAGATCTGCATTCTCCCGCTCCGGGATCGCAATACTTTCAAAGAATGCCTTCCACAGATCCGCATACTCCCGTTCTCCACTGTGCTCAAGCCGGTCTAACAAAATGCATTCGTCCGGTTCGAGCATCCGCTGATACCATCGTCTCCCCGGATTGTGAAACGCTGCCTTGTGATGCGTCTTGTCATAGATGATAAACCACTCCGGATTCAGTCTGTCCGTAAAATGAGACGCTACCGTATCGATCACCTCATTCTCCGGCTCGATCACAGCATACAGGACCGCCTGTCCCTGCCATGAAATCTCCTCGAAACGGATAAACTCCAGATAATAGTGCGCCTCATTGCGCGATCTACGGTATATCTCAAACATCCTCTGTACCCACGGCACATGAAGTGCCTCCGTGACCTTCCGGCCCAGTGCAAAACCATACACGATGAAATGATAGATCACATCTGCCTTATCCGGCTGACGGCTTCCTGCCGCCGTCATAATATATTCGTATGCCGTCTCCGATATCCGGTTGCGCACAGTTCGCAGAACCTTCTGCATCTTCTCCGGATCCGGCTGTACATCCACATACTCACTGAACAGGATATAGTTCTGTTCTGCCTCCGGCATGATCACCTCCAAACGGATGTGGTCGTGTCCGTAAGCAGACTTTCCTGCATCGTAAACCGCTGTAAATATGCCCTCCGGTGTATCCTCACACCGATATACACGCATCTGTTTCATGATACTAACCACGCCTTTCAAAAACCTGTCCTTACATCAAACTCCCGCAAACAGATAACAGCCTATCGGCAAACCTGCACCACGATCTGCTTTTCCCTCCCGCATCACGTCATAAAGTCAAACAATGATAACTGCTGATAATGGATCTGATTCTGTTCATAGCTTTGCTGCAGTGCCTTCTCCTCTCCCACAAGCCGCCTCGTAATAAAATCCTCCTCCACCTTCAGGAAATCATACATCATCCGCCCGTTGCAGGTGATAAAATAGATCGCCCGCTTGAGCACAACTCCCATCTTCTTGAGATGGCGGTAATCCAGCGAACCTGTCCGTCTCGCCCTAATAATGCGGCTGGCAGACTTCACACCAATGCCCGGCACACGAAGCAGCATATCGTAATCCGCAGTGTTTATCTCCACCGGAAACGACTCCATATGCCCCAGCGCCCAGTCACATTTCGGATCCAGAAATACATTGAAATTCGGTCGGGACGGCGATAACAGTTCATCTGCCTCAAAACCATAATACCGAAGCAGGAAATCTGCCTGATACAGCCGGTGCTCCCTGCGAAGCGGTGGTCCGCTCTCCAGTGTCGGAAGATCGGCATCCTGATTAACATTGATAAATGCAGAATAAAACACCCGCTTCAGATCAAAACGCTGATAGAGTGCCTCCGACACGGTCATGATCTCATAATCGCTCTCTCCTGCTGCTCCGATGATCATCTGGGTGCTCTGACCCGCCGGCACAAAGCCCCTGCCCGTATCGTGACGCCGCCACTGGGTCAACCCGGCAGCGGTATCCGGCAGTACGAGTGAGGATGCTTCCCTCTTCGATACTGCCGACTGCTGCGCAGGTATACCGGAAGATTGCTGTTGATGCGCAGCACCGCTGCGCTTCTGTAATAAATGATCCTGCATAACCGCACCGGAACGATCGCTCTCAGCATTCTTATATACACCACCGCTTCTATCTGCCCGTTTGGAAAACGCACACTCCGCATTAGCTGCCTTTCCTCCGGAAACCACAGCCACCTTCCCCACATGACTCTCCTCGCGGTTCAGCGCCTTCAGCCTCGGTGCCTCACTCCTCTGACTGATCCCATCGGGCATGCTCCTCCCCAGCCTGCGGCTGGTATGCCAGTACGCACTGCGGTTGCCTCCCTTCATCCCCAGCGCTTCGCGGCTCTCCTCCATCCCGGACTGGATCTGGCGCATCGGTGTCAGAATCTGCCGGCGATCCTTATTCGGCGCAAGCTGCCGCAGCCCGTCCGCCGTAGGAAGCTCCATATTCACACTCATGCGATCCGCATACCAGCCCGCCATCTCCACCAGCTCCGGCGAAGCTCCCGGTATCGCCTTGCAATGAATATAGCCGTGAAACCGATGTACCGTCCGCAGATCATGAAGCGTCTGACAGATCAGCTCCATCGTATGATCCGCCGACTGTATGATCCCGGAGCTTAAGAAAAGTCCCTCGATATAATTCCTCCGGTAAAACTCCATGGTCAGCTGACAGACCTCCTCCGGCGTAAACGTCGCCCTCGGAACGTCATTCGTCACACGGTTGATACAATACTTACAGTTATAAATGCACTCATTCGTAAATAAAATCTTAAGCAGAGAAATACATCGCCCGTCCGCCGAAAAGCTGTGACAGATTCCCGCCGCACTCGAATTGCCAATATATCCATCCTTCCCCTGACGGGACACACCACTGGAGGTACACGCCACATCATACTTGGCGGCATCCGACAATATCCTCAGCTTCTCCTCCAGAGACGCATGCTCCGCAAAGATCATCGTAATCTCCCCCTCTCAAGTCAACCGCTGTAGCTGCTGCCACAGACAAATCATCTTCTGATCAATATCTCTTAATAAACATTTGTTCCGAACGTCTGTTCTATTATCATACGCTCGTCCCCGTGCAATGTCAAGAGGAAAAAACTGACAAAATTAAAGCCGCCAAGAACGGACAAGATCAGAGTGGACAAAACTGCTTTCACAAAAAACATCCCGTTCCCCGATACAGAAAAAGACCCATCATATACGTTCATAAAAACGTACACAACGAGTCTTCTTTTCGATCTTCTTTTATTTATTTCCCTTTTGCTGTCTAATCTTGTGAGATCAACGACATTCCAAACGCTTCCTCGTCAGGAACCGCTTTGCCGTCCTTGTAAAGGAAGAACCACTCCAGTCCCTCCAGCAGTTGGAACTGCTCCCGCTTTGCAAGCTTCTTCCGGTCGGTCGACTGTACGGAATTTGTCTTAGAATACTGCTTTACATCATCCGCCGGCGTCTTCTCGTAATATGTATGGATGACCTCTGCGCAGTCCTCACGTCTCATAAGCTCCGCAATAAAATTGTAACGACAATAGTAATAGCTTAACGCCTGAGCATAACTGTCAAATGCAAGCTGTGACCAGGAACCCGGAGCTTTCCGGATAAACCGGTACAGCTCATCGGTACTCATCGCATCCAGCATTTCCTGCGGAAACTGCTGCGCCGCCATCACCTCATCATCCGACGGGATCCACTGAATTTCATAATCCTTTGGATAACACCAGTTTCCATCGGAATCCTTCCAGTCAGAAATATTATCCTTTCGCACCTTATCATACTGCTCTGTAAAATACTTCTGGTAATAATCTCGCTCCTCGTCCGGAATCAGCTTCTTACCGAGCAGATCTGCGATCTCATCCCCGGACTGCTCTGCCACTGTCTGTGCCGGCTCAGCCGCATTCGAGGACGATGCCTTCTGTGAATCTCCATTCCCACCGGTATTTCCGCAGGCACAAAGCGTCACTGCCATCCCGAATACTGTCAGCACCGCTAATAATCTTTTCTTCATATTGCCCTCCGTTTCAAGGAACCCCTTAATATGAGTCCTTTAGGACTCATTATATCTACATCTACTCCCTGATCACCTTCCACGCCTCTACCAGCCGGTCAACGCTCCACGCCGCATTTGCGGGACTGGTTGACGGCAGACAGACCGCCTTAAGACCGGTCTGCTTCTCCTGATATTTGCGGTAAAGCTGCTCTGCCTTCCTGCCGTTCACATAGATCTGACGGATCTTCCCCTTTGCCAGGATCTCTCCCAGATCTGTCGGCTGTGCGTTCCGGATGCTGCTGTCCGCAGAACCCTGAATATCACAGGATGCAATCACATCCCAGACTGCCACGCCATTCTCCAGCAGAAACGCTTTCTTGTCCTCGACGGTCTGCGGCACAGGCTTTTCATACACCGCCGACAGCACCCGCCAGAAACGGTTCTGCGGATGACCATAGAAAAATCCCTGCTCTCTTGATTTCACTGACGGAAAACTGCCGAGGATCAGAACATTGGAAGCCTCATCGTAAACCGGTGCGATCGGATGCTGTATCATACATTGCCTCCGTCCTGCACCTCCGAAGCTGTGATGCTGGCGTGTATATTTCCGATCCAAACCACAAGCAGATACAGTGCAACCGAAAGCGGAATAAAGGAAGCCGCACCGTACCAGTCTCCAAAATGCACTCTGTCAATCGTAAGCAGAAGAAAGCCGATCTGAACCACTCCATAAAATACGATCTCCGGCAGCTTCTGACACCGCAGCCTTAACTGCATCGGTTTTACACTTCCGATACAGAAAAAGCCGACGCCACCCATAACAATAAGTCCTAAGATCATCAGAAAAAGCACCGGATATTTTAATAAAAGCGTCAATCCGAATGCTGCCGATGCATTCAGTCCGCCTTCCCATGACGAAACTTCCCGCAGCACCGTCTCATACAGCATATACATGCCACTAAAACTGCTTACACACATCAACACATAACAGATAATTTTCTCCGTTCTCTTCATAATCGTTCCCCCTTATACTCCCCTCTATTCATCATTGAACCATCAGCACAAACTCCGTACTGCTGTTATTCACCGGCGTTCCATCCTGTCTCGCCAGATCCGTATTGATCCGGTAGGTTCCCGATGTTACCGGCTCTTTTGTCTCCGATATCACAAAGGAAGCCTCTGCCTGCCCCTGTGGTTTGATCAGCCCCATCACAGCCGGAATGATCATATCCTTTGCAGACTGTACTTTTATCCACTGACCGTTTTCAAGCTTTTCAATGGAAAACTGATAGCTGAACGTTGCGTTCACGTCCGATCCGTTATAAAACTTCACATGTACACTGATCGCACTTCCGGATGCTGTCGCACTTGTTGCGTACACGCCGACTGCCCCCGGAGTCACAACATTTGTTACATCCTTTTTCTCTTCAGTCTTTGCCTTCTTGACCACAACGCGGCACTTGAACTTCTTCGCACCGACCTTCGCGGTGATCACGGTTTTTCCGGCTTTCTTCGCCTGAAGAACGATGGTCTGTTTCTTCTTCCCGGTTGT
Organism: Jutongia sp.; assembly: GCF_057878315.1. Taxonomy (NCBI): domain Bacteria; kingdom Bacillati; phylum Bacillota; class Clostridia; order Lachnospirales; family Lachnospiraceae; genus Jutongia; species Jutongia sp. The sequence continues at coordinate 42,114 of NZ_DBLXSO010000005.1, forward strand.
CTTTTTGATGACGGCAATCTTCTTATTGCTGCTTTTCCAGACAACCTTCTGTGCCGGATTCTTCACCTTTAACGTGGCTGTCGCCGTGGACTTCTTCCCCAGTGTCAGCGTGAGCTTCTTTTTACTGAGTGACATCCCTGCCTTTTTCGCCTGCACAGATACCGTTTGCAAACCGCCCGGCAATATTAACGCCACCAGCAGACACGCCGTGAGCATCAATGCAGTAATCTTTCTGCATTGGAATCTGTTTCGCATAAAAAATACCTCCTTGTCTTTTGTTTCGTGCGCTTTAAGAAGCATTCCCATCCTACCTGCGTAAACTACTCCTATTATTTCTATGGTAACACAAAACATTTCCTGTGCCCGATCGATGTTGTGAATTGATATCTGAAATGTTGTGAATTACCCCTGACTTTCCCGATCCGCACTATGATAGATCGGCAGCATCACATGCACGGTAAATTGATCGGTCGTATGTTCCACCATAAACTGTCCCTGCAGCTTCTCCACCGACCGCTTCATACTTTCCATACCATAGCCGTGTTTTGATGTGTCCCATTTATGGGTCAGCAATCTTCCGTTACGAATCTTAAGTTTTCCCTGATAAGAATTGCTGAGAAGTAAATTTAACACCTGCTTATCATAGCTTAAACTAAGTCTGATCCACGCATCCGTACACCCCTGCGCCGCCTCCAGTGCATTGTCAAGAAGATTGCCTAAAATGCCGGCAAGATCAAATTCATTCAACTGCAGTCCTCTCGGGATCCTGGCATCGACACTGCATGTAATTCCCAGCTTTTGTGCCTGTGAAAATTTATAATTTACAAAACCGTCCATCTCGGGATTGCCCGTCTGCATCCAGATGTGTTCCGATTCCACATTATCCAGCACTTGCTGCAGATATTTGATCACCTTTTCATTTTCGCCCTGTCTTGCCAGCTCCCGCAATGCAAGGCAGTGATTTTTCGTGTCATGCCGCATCCGGCGCACTGCCTCCTCCTGCTCCCTCAGGATGGTCAGCTCATTTTTGTAGACCTGATTTTTCATATCGAGCATATCACTTTTCTTCGCCTTCTGATACTGCTGCGTCAGCATATCATAGCTCCATATGATCAAAATAACGAGCGCTAGGATAACCACGCTGGTGATCGTCACAAAAAACGGTTTTCTTGCAAATATTTCCTGATAGATTACGACCTCCAGATACACGCAGCCCGCCATGATCAGAAACAAAATCCCCAATTGATAAAAATGAAATTCGCGCTTTTTCCGTCCTCCCACTTTGACGATCGTTTCAAAAAGAAACAACTCGATCAGACGTGACAGATATACCGTAAAAATATTGGCATACTGCATATTCTCAGAGGCTGCATACATCGGAACCTCTCCCATTACAACCATCGCCACCGTCTCGCTGCAGGCGAGCAGCCCGCACACAAGAAACACATAAAAGATCCTTGCCGTCAGCTTTCCGTCATACAGCATCGTCAGCGCAAACAGCACGATCATACTGGAAACCATCGTCAGCAAAGGAAGATTCCAAAACAGATACACCGCCCCGGTCACAAGACCATAGACCGGATAGCAAAGCACCTCCCAGACATGCTTTACCCTGCATTTCCCGGACAGACCGCGAATCAGCCGATATATACAATAGCTGTCGCACAGCTCCGACAGGAAAAATAATATTACATAGATCATAGATCCTCCCTCATATACTCTGCGATCTGCACCCCCACTTCCTTTCTGCGCGACGCAACGATCGAAAGAACATCTCCCGTCGGAAGTACGATCTCATTTCCTCTGTATTCCTCAATCGACTGATAATTCACAAGTTCGGAACGACTGATCTGTACAAACCTACCGGTCGCCGTCTCCTTCTTGATCTCTGACATTTTCCCGTAAAATTCGATCACTCTTCCATCCGTTGTGTGAAGCAGGATCTTGCGGTTATCAACCCGGAAATACATAATGCGGTTCCACGCGATCCGGTTTTGATTGCCCTGTATCTGATAGCGGAACATTCCCTGTCCCTTTTCGGACAGACGGCAGTACAGCTCCCATATTTCCTTTAATCGTGCTTCCGTCACCGGCTTGATCAGAAAATCCATCGGTCTTACAGCGAAAAGATCCATGGCGTAGCTTTCCTGCGAGGAAATATAAACGATCCTGCAGTCCTCATCGCCCAATATATTGCGGATCGCACGACCAACCGCAATGCCGTCCATGCGATCCATTTCAATATCCAGAAAGAGCAGATCAAAACGGTAACCCTGTTTGAGATAATTCCATAAAGTATCTCCGTCAAAAAACAGTTCCGTCTGTAAAACCGTCTGCTCTTTTCTTCCTAATTCCAGTAACATTTCCTCCAGATGATGACAAAGAATCTGATCATCATCGCAAATTGCTATTTTCATTTGTAATAACCTCGTAACATCGATTGTTATCTTTCTGCCCTTTGCCTTATTATAACGCAACGACCGTGCATTTGGTATATTTTCGGTATTTTGCGACCACTTTTTTCGGAACATGTACGGTGACATTCTTACCGCAGGTCCACTGCTTCATTGATTCGGTGTGGAATTTATCACTGTGTATGTAAATATCTATTTTATCTTTTCCGTCGTCAAACAGGCATAACCCGGAATATCCCCACGGCACCGGTCCCCATATAAGCTTTTTGCGTGACATGATATGCAGCTCTTTCAGGGATCTTGTCGATCCGAAGCAACCTGCCGGAATGACAGGGTCCGTCTCTTTTCCGACAATGATCTTCTCTGCATTGCAGCCACTGAAAGTGTCCTCGCTCATTTTTTTTACATTGACTAACTTAATTGTTTTTGCCTTGCTTTTCTGAAATGCCCGTGACATGATCTTTTTAATTTTATTGCCGCGGATCGTGACTGTTTTGGAGCCCTTTCCTGCATCTAACAGACATTTCTGGTAAATAACCATTCCATTTTTCCGGACACACTTATCCCACCACCAGGGCAGATCCTTCAATGCATCAACGCAATCCAGATTGGAAAAGTCATCAAATTTTATGCTTTTTAAATTCTCACAATAGCCGAAAGCACCGTCCTCCATCGACTTCATCCCCTTCGGAATAACGATTTCCTTCAATGAGGTACATCCCTTCAGGTCTATATCATCCAGATATTCTGTATCGTCTGCCATTTCATAATATTCCAGATTTTTGCAGCCTTCCACACGGCAGAACAGAAGATCCTCATCCTGCGACTGTATGGAATAATCGCGCCAGCCACTGTACGCCGCCTGCACACGAAGACTTTTGATCTCATCATGGTTAATAAAACTGTTGCAGTCAATTACCGGAATTCCATCAATTTCCTTCGGCACTACGATATCCGTATACTTTGCATTGCCGTTCTCGTCAAATTCCTGCTCAAACGCAAACAGCTCATAAACCGGATCTGTGTCCTCAAATCCGTACTTCTTCGGATTTCCCCATGCTCCTCTCGCTGTTGTCTTATAATAGCAGAGTCCATCCTGTTTCAAGGAGACCTTCTCTTTCTGAATCGGAGACAGCGTTACTTTCGGTCCCGGTTCCTCTGCCTGCACCTTCGGTGCACTAAGCCAGTCTTCCTGCTTACCCTCTCCGTTTCCGATTCCGCCACCTGCTGCCATTGCGACAGCGGCAGCAATCGCCACTACCCATAATACATTTTTCTTTTTCATAGTTTCATCCCCTTCAATACATTATCCTGTGCGGTTTACATCTTCCCAACAATTCCGATACCGTATCCGTAATACCCATCCGGACGGTTCGCCCATTTCACCAGCAGAACCGGCTTGTTGTTCTGATCCCATCCGTAGAACTCATATCCAATGATCATTTCCACATGATAAATTCCCTTGTATCTGCCATTGGATGCACCGGTCTTAAACATCAGATCGCCTGCCTTGAACTTGAGCTTCTGTGCATTTTTCTGGCTAAATCCTCCTTTCAAAAGCTTGTTTCTGTTTGCAAGATACTGTGCCTCCCCGGCTGCTGTCGGTGCATACCCGGTGACGCCAAAACGATATCCGTATTTTGCGTAAGCTCTCCAGACAAGAGAACTACAGTCGTAATATCCCTTCAACATGCGCTTCGGCTGGCTGTACTGGCTTGTGGACGCCATCTTCTGCGCACGGCGGATAACCTTTTTCTTGGTGGTCGTTGTCACAGACACCACGCAGCCCACACGGACATTGCCAACCTTCGCCGTAATGATCGTGTTGCCGGTCTTCTTCGCACGTACCTTACCATTCTTTGATACACTTGCCACCTTCGGACGGCTGGACTTCCAGACAACGCTTCCCTGATATCCCTTCACCCGGAGCTGCTTCGTCTGATGACCGGCCAGCAAAGTGGATCCGGCAGACATTTCCAGCACGGATACCTTCAACTGGATCTTATATTCTTTCCCATAAAGCTTGAGCGTCAATGTCGTGCTCCCGGCATCGCTGCAGGTGATCACAATCTTACCGTTCGTGATCTCTGTCGAAACATACATTTTCTTATTGGAAGAGATCACTTCGTAGATCAGATTTTCATTTCTGTCGCTGTCAAAAATCTGGCTGTCACCGCCCTGAATGGCGATCTGTACACTGTTGGTGCTGTTATAGCTGTTTTTCACAATGTATATCTGCACCGCCTGCTTCGCAAGTGTTACCTTGGACATGTCCGGATATACGGACACCGTATAAGTACAGTAAAACATCGTATTGCCATCCCGGTCGATACCGGTTACGGTCATTACCGTCTCCCCAACCTTCATGGCATGATAGCCGCCGTTTGCGGTCACTTGAAGCACACTGCTGTCATTACTGCTATAATGTAACTCCACCAGATCCTCCAACGGATACGATGCAAAGCTTACGCGGTCAATATCAAATTCACCGGTTGTACCAACCGTTAATACCACATTCTGAAACTCATTTTTCAGAGAAATATCTGCCTTTGGCTTTGCTGTTACCGCAGGTCTTTTCGTCGGAGTCGGCACCGGTGTCGGTGTCGTGATCCCTCCTCCTGTTGCTGTCGCCGACGGAGTAGCAGATGTATCACTGTCCCAAAAACCGGACTCACTGTATGTTCCTTCTCCTGCAGCCGAAGCTGTGTTTATCTGCCCCATCGGTTCCAATACCATACAAATGCAGATTGCTGTCAAAATATACCATGCTGTCCATTTTCTGTTTTTCATTTGATTTCCTTTCCCATCCCTTACAAGTCTCAAACTGCAGGAATTATCTTTTCTTAAAAATGCCATATATAAATTTATCAAACTTGTACCATATCTTTCTGTCAGAATTATGGCAATGTCAAAAGTTGTCAAAGCCCCGGAATATCACACCCGGATAAAGTCCCGTTTGCGGACGGAATAAATAATCTTTTCCCGGACCGCATGCCCCGTCACACGCTCCAGTGCCTCCGCATAATACTCCAGCTGGATCCGGTATTTGTCTGCCAGCTCCCGGAGATCGTTTCTGACATGATCGGTCTTATAATCCACAAGCACGATCTCGTCATCCTCCCAGAACCACGCATCAATAATTCCCTGCACCAGCACCATATCGCCGTGAGTGACCTCCGGATACAGCTTATCGGCATCAAAGCCCATCATAAACTGCTGCTCTCTCTGAAGCTTTCCCGCCAGTGCAGCCGCCCGCATCCGTCTGCCGATATCCGTCCGCAGGAATGCTATGAAATCGTCTGCCCGGATCACGGCAAGCTCCTGCGGTGTCAGATATCCCTTTGACGCAAATGATTGCAGCCAGCGTTCCAGCACGGAGGCATCCGAGTGCTCATCGAGCAGTTCATAAGGAAAATGCTCAAACACCAGATGGTACACCGTACCTCTCTGTGCGCCGGAAAGCTGCTCCTTTTCGGCGAGAAACCGTGGTCTTGGAATATCACTTATTCCATTAGTTTCTTCAGTATTCTCTCCGGTCTGCGGCAAATCACGCTTCTTCTCTTCCCCTGTCTGCGGCAGATCCGCCTTCTCCTCAGCTCCGCTCTGTGCCGGCTCAGACTCCTCGTTCCCTTCGATCTGCGTCAGGTCAGGCATCCTGATTCCTTCAGCCGCCCCGACTTCCGGAAGCTCGCTGTCCACCCAGACGTCCTCCTCCATCTGCCGCGCCTGCAGCTCGAGACGCTTCAACTCGGTCACGGAAATCTTGACCGGCACATTCTGCTCCGCTTCATACGGATACACATACGCTTCCTCCGCACAGATCTCGTCCCGGATCTCCTCGTCATAGCACACACTGCTGTCCCAATGCTTCAGATCCTCATAGCTTAAGATATCCTCCGCCATCTCTTCCGCCGCCTGTGTGGTCAGCCGCGAGCTGTCCCATGTCTCGATCGCAAAATAAGGCTGCGCCGACACATCCGTGATCAGCGGCATCAGCATTGCAAGAAAGCTTTTCGCCCCGATCAGATCGACAAGACCATATTCCGGCGGCTGTGCCTGCCACTTCGCCAGATCCTTTTCCAGATCCTTGGAGGTTCCCGTTATGATCAGAAGCTCCTTGGCTCTTGTCAGTGCCACATAAAGCACACGGATCTCCTCCGCCATGCTTCCCGCCACGCTCCGGTCTGCCAGATAATTTTTCAGGATCGTCTTCATTTTATAGCGGTCCTCCAGATTGATATAATCAATTCCCATGCCGTAATCGTTGTCCTTCACGACACCTCTGGCATCGACCTGATTGAACTGACGTGCCGTTCCCGCAAGGAACACCACCGGAAACTCAAGACCCTTACTTTTGTGGATACTCATAATGCGTACCGCATTCATTCCCTCATTCGTCAGGGACGCTTCACCGAAATCAATCTCGGATTTCTTCATGCTCTCAATGTAACGCACAAAAGAAAATATGCCGTGATTACCTTTACCCGCATATTCCAGCGCGCGCTGCAAAAGCAGATCCAGATTTGCCGCACGCTTCTCCCCGGCAGGCATCGCCGCCATAATATTGTAATAGCCCGTTTCCCGGTAAATCTGCTGCAACAGATCATACACCGGAAGCACTCCGGCTCTCTCACGGTACTTTGTGACCATGTCCCAAAAATCGGACACCTTCTTTTTCGTTGCATCCGACAGAGAATCCCGCATCAACGCATCATAATAATTGATCCCCTCCTTATCCACGCCGATCTCCGCAAGTTCATTGTCCGTAAAACCGCCCAGCACCGAACGAAGCACTGCTGCCAGTGGAATGTCCTGTCTCGGATTATCAAGAACCCGCAGGAAATCAAGGATCAGCTCCACCTCCATCGAGCTGAAATATCCGGTCTTCGTTTCACAGTACGCCGGAATTCCCATGCTCGACAGCACCTCAATATATTTGTCCGATACTCTGGACGGACTCCGCAACAGAATGACAATATCCCGGTAGCACACCGGACGGTAGCCGTCATCGTCATAAACATAAAGCGGATCCCCGCCCTGCACCATCTGACGGATCTTCTCACCGATGACCGAGATCTCCATCGAATCCCGGTCCAGAAAGCTTTTATTCTCTTGGATCAGAAGCACCTCGCTCTTCCCCGCCGTTCTGTGTTCATTCTCCGGAAATGCCGCACCCGGCACAAGGCTTGCCGCCTCATCGTAAACGATGCCCCCCAGACATTTCTGCATCACCTTATCAAACAGGAAATTCGCCGAAGCAAGCACCATTTCCCTGCTTCGGAAGTTCTGGTGAAGATCGATCCTCTGTCCCATTTCCGGGTCACACCCGTAAGCCTCGTATTTGCTGTTAAACAGCTCCGGTCTCGCCTGACGGAACCGGTAAATACTCTGCTTCACATCACCCACCATAAACAAATACGGGCGCATGCCCTGCTCCGCCCGGCTGATACTGGACAGAAGTGCCTCCTGAATATAACTGCTGTCCTGATACTCGTCGATCATGATCTCCTGATAATACTCCTGCAGCTCCTTCGCAACCTCGCTCGGCGCATCATCATGCTCATGATCCACAAGGATCTCCAGCGCAAAATGCTCCATATCATCAAAGTCAAGAACACCATCATCTCTTTTCCGTGCCGCAAATGCCTGTGTAAACCGTCTTGTCGTCTGCACCAGACCTCTCATGGCAGGTGCCATATGATGAAGCTGCTCCCACAGCTCTTCTAAGGTCTGTCCGAAATATTTATCCCGAAGCTGCATAATTCCGTTATCCATATAGGATTTGCGCATACCCTGTATATTCTCCCGAAGCTCCTTGTTCGCCTTGCTGGATGCCAGACGTGCCTTATTCAGATAATTGCACAGCTTATCCGCATAGCCCTCAAAGGTCGTCTCCTGCGCACACATCTCGAGCTGTTCAATATCAGATTGGATCGCACTGCTGTACTCGACCGGTCCCTCTGTCTCACACACTCTGAGCGTCCGGCACGCCTGTGCCAGATAGCCCCGGATCATATCTCCGGCAAACTGTTCCATTTCATGAAGCCACGGTGCTTCCCGTAAACTGTCCACATTTTCGTACAGATACAATCCCTCTGCCTGATCCAGCCAGTCGGACGGCCACGGCGCACTCTGCGCCATGTCGTACATACTCAGAACAAGTGCCTCGACCGCGCTGTCATCACGTCCGGTCGAAAGCATATCTGCCATCGCAATATAATCAATATTTTCCTGCTCCTCCGGTGCATTTGCAGCCCGCTCATAGCACTCCTCCAGAACGTCCTCAAGCACCTCCTGTTTCATGATCTTGATCTCGGTATCATCCGCCACACGGAACACCGGATCCAGATCGATCACATGAAAATAATTGCGGATAATATTCTGACAAAAGCTGTCGATCGTTGTGATCTGTGCATTGTGCAACAGGGAAAGCTGGCGCTGAAGCCGCTTGTCCCCCGGACGGTCGGTAAGCGCATTTTCCATGGCTCTGCCTACTCTCTGCCGCATCTCTGCTGCCGCCGCCTTTGTAAATGTCACAACCAGAAGCCGATCAATATCGATCGGATGCTCGTCCTGTGTAACCTCCTGTATGATCCTTTCCACAAGAACGGCTGTCTTTCCGGAGCCTGCTGCCGCAGACACGAGAATATTGCTGTCCCTTAAGTCGATGACCTTCTGCTGGTCTTTGGTCCATTTCATCTCTCCCATATTCCCGAACTCCTCCTATTCCTTCTCCGGATACCGGCTGCGCAGATTCGTGTACACCTCATCGTCAGTCAGCTCCTTTAGATTTCTGTATTCCTGTCCCAGCCGCGGATCGAACCGGCACACCGCATGATACGGACAATAATCGCAGGAGGTCGAATCGTCCTCCTTCCGGTAAGGCCGGATGCCGATCCCGCCGCCCATGATGTCCTCGCTCATTCCCTCAAGGGTATCTCTCGTATACTGCATGAGCAGATCAAATTCATCCTCGGTCGCAAGATATTTTTTGGAAACCTTCGCGATATCTCCGTCTTTTTTCGTTGATATTGGTACAACACCGGAGTGAACTCCTGCCGCCAGACCGCTTCCGCTCTCCGGACGCAGCCTGTAATCCACCGCATGCAAAACCTCATCGGCTTCGTTGATCAGCCCCTTCATCCGGAAGGATTTCATAATCTCTGCCTCTCTGTTTTCTTCGGTGGTATAACCGTCCAACATCGGATCCTTCGGATGGAAATAAAAGATTCCCGCCGGCACGATCTCCTTCTTCAGACTTCTGCGTCTGCCGGTTGCCTCATCGACCGCCGCCTGCAGATAAATAACAAGCTGCATTTGAAGTCCGTAATAAAAATCCGACAGAGAGATTTCCTTCTCACCGGTCTTATAATCCACAATGGAAATGTAGTCGGTGTCCTCCGTTGAAAGCCGGTCGATGCGGTCCACACTTCCCCGAAGCACAAGCGGTCCGTGAACCTGCTCAAAACGAAGCTCACTTCCGATTGTCTCAAACTCACCATCCCCCATCTGATTGGAAATGGTCTTGATCGTACGATTAAGCACACGCTTCATAGTCTGCATCATATGACGGCTCCGGAAGGTATCCTGAAGCAGACCGTTCTTGTACTGATCCGTCACCTCCGTGAAATATTCCTCCGCCTTCTCCTGACGCTCCTCCTCGCTGATATCCTGCCATTTACGGTGGTTTTTGATCATATCCTTTGTGTAAAGCTCCAGCGATTCATGAATGATATTTCCGATGTCATAAAATGCAACCGCCCGTTCCTCACGCTCCTTCAGGCAAAGCCCATATTGCAGAAAATAACGGTATGCGCACGATGCATACAACTCAAAACGCGATGCACTCCCCCGGAGCATATCCTGATACAGCATGTCCGCTGCTGCCTTGGTAAGTGCCGCCTGCGCCGGCTGATAGAAGGCTGCCTCCAATATTTTCTGCAATGCCTCTTCGTGCTTTTCTTTATAATAGCTGAATATCTGCTGCCATTTTTTATCCTGAAAGGACCGGTTCCGCAAGCCACGGATCAGATAGCCAAGTCCTGTATCCTGTCCCAAAATATGGACAGCATCCTTTCTGCGCTCCTCCACGCAAACGGTAAGCTCCGGGTACAGTTTCTGCATGCGGTCGATCAGATAGGCCGGCTTTTGCTCTTTGCCATCGTTGCCGGACTCGCACAGACACAGATAGAGATGCTCCTCCGGCTTGGTAAGTGTCAGGTACAGATAAAACTGCTCGGTGTATATTTTCTCCCGGTCGGTCGGTGCAAGCGTAAAATCCTCCTGTGCAAGAAAGCTTCTCTCAGAAGAAGAAAGCACTCCGCCGCTCCCGGTTGCTGACGGAATATTGGCATCGGTTGCCCCAAGAAAGAAAAGGTGTTTGATGTGATTTAATCTTGTTCGTGTCAGATCACCCACAACGATCTGATCCACTCCCGGCGGGATCATGCCGACACGTGCCTCACTAAAGCCGGTATCCAGAAGCTCCCGAAATTCCTTCAGCCCCGTCTCCTCTGTGCCAAGTAACTCCACCAGTCGATCAAGCACATCCAATACAATACCGTAGATCTGCTCATATTCCTTCGCCGATTCGGAATCTCCCTCTGCACGGAACTTTTCAACATCCGCCTCCAGCTTATGATAGAAATCCTCCTGTTCCATAAATCGGACAAGTGCCGCCGCATATTCTTCCACAGTGTGCTTTCCGGTGCGGGTGCTTCCATTGATCTCCTCAAACGCTGTCCATACCCTGCTGCGGATATCGTTGATCGACTCATTGAGCTTTGCCGCCTTACTCTCTTCGCGAATCCGGAACACACCTGCCGCCTCCCATTCCTGCGACCATCGGCGCGATCCACGGATACCGGATGCCAGCAGATAATTATCTAACAGATCCGTCTCTTCTCTGGTAAGCGGCGAATATTTTCCACGCAGATAGCGCATCACGGTATCATACCGGAAATCGTACTGCATCATATCAAACAGCGCATCGAGCATGCTGACAAACGGATTCGCCAGAATGCTTTTCTTCTGATCAATAAAGCATGGGATCCCAGCCTGCGCAAACACATCCTTTGCGAGCGTTCCGTAAATCTCCATATCACCGGCAACAACACCGATATCCCGGTATCGGTAACCCTGCCTGCGCAATTTCTTCACGCATTCTGCGACAAAGGTGATCTCCTGCTGCGGCTGTGCAAGCACATGGATGCTGACGTCACGGGTTCCTGCCTGTGACTGTGGAGCCGCTATAGTGCTTTCACCGGCTGCTATATCGCATGTTTCTGCCTGTGACTGTGATCCCGCCGCGGTGCTATGCCCGGCTGCAATGTCACCGGATTCCGGCTGCCCGCCCGCACGGTCACTCCGTTCACCTGTCTTATACGGCTTCACCGGGAACCGGAACAGCTGCTTCTCCAGATGGTCAAGCTCCGACGATTTCCGGAATCTCGTCTTGCCGGTATCTTCCCCGACCCGTATGATCTCCGGCTCCGCAAGCCCGTTTTCCTCGATCATTTTCATGAAATGCACGGTCGTTTTTCTACTAAGATAGAATAATTCATGCTTCTCCCCTGTGCGGAATACGCTCTGCTTCTCGTCCATGTTCACCGTCAGATACATGTCGCTGCACACCTTCATCAGCTCCCGGATCAGCCGGTACTGCACCGGGGTAAAGCCCGTAAATCCATCAAGGCAGATTACGCAGTCCTTTAGCAGTTTCGACTGCGGCACTACGCCACTGAGTACTGTCAGCACCTCCTCCGAGGTAATATAATGATCCTCCAGATAATCGCGAAAGCCGCGGTACGCCGTCTTCATATCCTCCAGTTTCTTCTTCAGTGCTGCCTTAGAGCCTGCCGCCCGGATCATATCGTCAAGTCCTTCCTCCTCAATCCCGTACTGCATCATCTCCGAAAGAAAGGATTTAATCTGCGCAACATATCCCTTTTTGTGGACATTCTTCCCAAAGTAGGGTAACTCCTTTTCCTTCGCCAGAAGCACCTTGTGAAGAATCATCGTCTTTCCCATATCATCGAGTACAGGCAGACTTGCCGTTCCGGTCTCCCCAAAGATACGGTACGCCAGACGCACAAAGCTCTGTACCTCAATATTCATGATCCCGCGGTTGCTGCTGATCTGCACAATCTCGCGCTGCACCTGCATGGTCGCCTGCTCCGGCACCAGCATAATAAAAGTTTTGTCCTTCTCCTCCTGCGCCCTCGCCGCCACAATATGATTCAGATAATAAGATTTCCCTCGCCCGGAACCCCCTAATATAAAATGAACTGCCATCTCTTTCCTCCATTCCCACCGCTGACACCTGCGGCACAGATAGCCTTGCCAAACTGCATGCAATATTTTCACATCATTTCTACAATTCTGATAATTCATTCACATATAGTTTACCATAATCACACACTGAGGTTCTATCTTTTTTCTAATTGAATATACTGTAATAACCGGAAATTTATCTATTGGGAGGTTTTCCTATGTCGCGTACCAGAATTGTTATTTTTCAGTTGAAGGAGATCATTTACACTGCTATTTTTGTAGGTCTGGGCATTCTTCTGCTCATACTGCTTTTTTTCATGTTCTGGCCCGGCAAAGGAAAAGAGTCCGCCGGCACGACCACAACACCCTCTTCTGTATCGGGACAGTCGGCTGATACCGGCTCTGCCAAATACATAGCAGGTGTTTACACAAGCAAACTTACACTCGGCGATGCCAAGATCAATCTTAAGGTTTCGCTTGATCAGGACCGCGTCAAATCCGTCGAAGTTGTCAACCTTAAGGAATCCGTGGAAACGATGTATCCGCTGATCAAGCCTGCTGTCAAGGAAATCTCTGACCAGCTCGCGCAGAATGTTGCACCGGATCAGGTTGTTTTGTCCGATGATTCGCCATACACCTCTCAGCTGATCCTTGACACGGTATGTCAGGTAATGAATGAGGCCGCCGCAGAATAAAATCAAATAAAAAACGACAGCTTATCCCTGAGACCTGTTAAAGTGTTCCCGGTCAACGATCGGAAATACCACTTTGGGATAAGCTGTCGTTTTATTATATCATATATCTGCGTACGCTTTCTGCGCATGACGGAGTTTCGAAGAAACTCCTAATATGAGTCCTTTGGGACTCATTATATCGTGAATTCGCAACGCAAGGGAGCTTGTTCACTTGCGCAGAATTCATGAACGACAAAATCTTAAAGCGCAAAGCGCGACAGATGCGTAGCATCTGGATTTTGGAATTGTTATATCGGATTAAGTAATGCCGGATACGGAAATTGCTCTGTAACAAAGCAATCTGCAGCATCCATGAAATCCGGAAGCCGTGTCAAACTCCACAGCATTGCATCCCCTACTGCTTACTGCGCACACCGGATGCCGCGGCATCCTCCTCTCCGTTCTGGAAAAGTATATAGCGGTATGGCGTCAGTGCCTTGATCAGGATCGTTCCGAGGATACAGCAGGTTACAACCTCGCCAATACCTACGGTCAATGCCTGAAACGGAATGGATACATCCAGACCATGCACAACAAATTTAATGCCGTACGCATATCGAAGAACGAAAGGGATGATCGCCATATTTGCAATCACCGGCGGTAACGTTACAAGGAAGGAATGCTTGCGAAGTGCATAACTTCCCAGTGCACCAACCAATGTAGCCAGGCTGCCGAATACCACATCCGGAAGCATCGCTCCTGTAATCAGATTACTGAGCAGACATCCGATAAACAGCCCAGGCACTGCCGCCGGTGTGAAAAACGGAAGTACGGTAAGCGCCTCAGATATACGGATCTGGATCGTTCCTGATGCAAGATTAAATGTGTTGATAAATACGGTGAGTACAACGTAGATTGCAGCAATCATTGCTGCCTGCGTGATAAAATAGAGTTTCTTTCTGTTCATTGCTAAATCTCCTTTAGTTTTGTTTTACGAGTGGAAGGTCTCGAACACTCGGCTTTCTATCGATCGCTGTCCCCTATCCTATCACGTTTGTCCGTGCAATGCAAGTCCTCTTTCATTTTCCTGTAAAAGGCAGTCTCAACGTTTCGTCTTTTCTACTGCGTTATTTGTATTTCCCATAAAAATACAGCCCCGGGAATTTCCCGGAGCTGTATCCGCTATACATAATCGTTCAAGATCGTGTTCTGATTAGTTCTTAAGCTGATCCTCCAAAGACTTACGTGTAGCAGCCTCTTTCTGAGACCACTTCAGACACTTGTCATAACCATATCCTGCAGTGTCCTTCTTCATCTTTGCAACAGCCTTATCGAACTGAGCATCGTTCTTAGCATAAAGAGCGTTCCAAGACTCGTTCTTGATCGTATCTGTTACCTGTTTCCAAACAGTCTTTAACTCGTCAGACTTAGCACTTGCTGAGTAATCGGTTCCTGGAGATACAGTATATTTACCCTTCTCCATGTAATCGTTGATACCCTCACAGCCTGTCTTCTTCTTCCAGTCTTCCTGGATATCATACTTAGATGACTCCTGAGTAGAAGCCCAGTTATCAGCATTGTATGTCTCACCATCTGTCTCAGGGTTCTCAGCATCAATGTTCCATGTAGATACAGCCATCTGAAGCTGACCATCCTGGAATGTACCCTCATGATCTGTCATCTTTGTCTTCAGGTCTTTTCTACAAGCCTCACCAAGCTCTGTCAGATGTGTCTTCTTATCGTCGCCATAGTACCAGCACTCATCCTTAGGACCATATGCGTACTCAAGACGTCCGGTTGGAGTACAGAAGTAATTCAGTACCTCAAGAGCAAGCTCTGGATACTCACAGTTAGCACCGATAGATGTTACATAACCTGTACCAAGTGTGCTCATACCATAAACGATAGGAGATGCCTCTGAAGGTTTCATACAGTACATGTACTCACCCTTCTTCATATGCTTATCTGTGTTGAATGCGAGAGATCCGGAATAGTTGAAGATAGAGAACAGTACACCACCGTTGATTACCTTCTCGGACATCTGCTCATATGTCTGTGTCATTGAGTCAGGATCTACAAGACCGTTACGATACAGCTGATTGTACCACTTGAGCATCTCAAGATATGGTCCGTTCTCCTCTAATGCATCATGATACTTACCTGTGGTTGGATCATAGAGACCAATACCCAGCTCATCGTATCCATAGTATGCAGTAGCTGTTGCCTTAACGTACATAACCATTGCATCATCCCAGTCCGGCCACAGAGAAACAGCGTATGTCTTTCCGCCTGCATCATCCTTAGGATCCATCTTCTGCATCTTCTTAAGAAGATCAGCCATATCGCTCATGTTCTTAACCTTTGGATATCCCATCTTCTTGTAGAGATCCCAACGAGTATCCCATGTATAGAAGAATGACTGATGATCCTTACTAGATGTAGCAACCTCGCCGCCCCATCCGTAAAGCTTGTCATTTCCATCACCAAGGATTGTTGCTGAAAGTCTCTTGTTCTTTGCGAGCGCATCCTGCATATTGTCATATACATATGGTGCGTTCTCTTTGAGGATATCATCCTCCTCCAGATCATAGAGCAGTCCGGCCTTGAGAGCTGCTGCGTAGTTATCGTCTGTGTGACCCCAGATAATGATATCTCCAAGATCCTTATCAGACATTCTTGTCTGGAATGTACCACTCTCGTCAGGTACGATGTTAAGCTTTACATTGAACTTATCCTTGATAAGATCTGCTGCCCATCCTTTCTGTAATCCTGATGAGTTTGCTACCTGACTGTATACAGTCAGGGTAATTGGCTCGTTGCTGTTGCTGCCGAACTTACAACCTGTGGCTGCAACTGTTGTTCCTGCTACCATGCTAGTCGCAAGGAGCATGGAAAGCATTCTCTTTCCCAGTCCTTTTTTCATGTTATCCATCCTTTCTTATTGTTGTTAACACCTACCCGATTATACTATGTCAGTCGCACAGCTGCAATAGCCCTGTGCGAAATACATTCAAACAAATCGAAATATAATGGTCGTTTATTCTTCGTCTGTATCCTCTTCTTCCTCCTCAGACTCAAAATCCTCCTCGTCATCGGAAGCTTCAGCAGTCTTCTCATCAACCTCAGCCATGAGATTTTCTCTCTCGATGACCTCGAAGAACGTATTGGCAAAACCGCTGATCGTGAAAATGATACATGCCGGTCCAATTAAAACTCCGGCAAACATAGTTGTCAGATTCCACATAATGATCGCCATCTCGATCACCAGAAGCACTGCCAGAAATGCTGTTCTGCCAAGAAACTTCGCCGCTATGGAATAAGAATTACGCATCGTATTAATGATGCTGTTCTCGTAACGCGCCATTAACGGAAACGCATATACCATATGCATAAAGATCAGATATACTCCAACTACACCAATGATCAAAAACATGATGTTATGATGCTTCGCCGCATGATACAGCTGAAAATCCAGATATACCGCATAGCTTGCAACCATGCCAATAACCCCGAGAATACTTCCCTTTTTCAGGTTCGCCTTAAACTCCTTCCAGAAAGGACCGGCAATGTATCCTTCTTCATCCTTCACCATCTTGAGTGTGATCGTATAGGCTGCGGTCGTTGCAGCTCCCATCGTTACAATCGGCAGGCTGCATAAAAGCCACATACAGTTGAGCTTAAACACATCCATCAGACGGTTCATAAATTTGTATAAGGGACTATCTACACTAAAAAATTTCATTCTGTCTTATTCTCCATTCCGTGTAATCAGACCTTTCTCCTTTATATGCACATCGCTTACATACTGCTTAAAAATACCAGGGGCGCCAAAAATGCCCCCGGTATCTCATAATCTCTTAGAATATCAGTCTGCACTTTGGCATTAACCCTTGACAGCACCCAGCATGATACCTTTCTCGAAGTATCTGTTCATGAATGGGTACACAATCAAAATAGGGATAACGGAAATCATGGAGATTGTATACTTGATAACCTTTGTATTCAGTGCAGCAGCAAATGCTGACTTGGCAGCCTGACCACCTGCGTTCATGGAAGCCTGCAGGTTGGATGACTGGTTCAGGTAAATATACAATCTATGCTGCAATGTATACAGCTTTGGTGAGTTACTCATGTAAATCAGGGAATCCTGGAAGGAGTTCCAATGACCTACCGCACCGAAGATTGCGATTGTTGCAAGGATTGGCTTACTTAAAGGCCAGACAATCTTTGTAAATACCTGCATGTAGGAAGCACCATCGATAAATGCACTCTCCTCCAACTCAGCCGGGATAGACTCGATATAAGTCTTAACCAGGATGATGTTGTATGGAGCCACGATACCAGGAATGATGTATACCATGTAGTGGTTTGTCAGACCCAGCATAACCAGGTTCAAATATGTTGCGATCAAACCTGCGTTAAAATACATTGTAATAACGATTGCACGATACCACAGACTTCTGTGCCACATCTCCTGCTTGGTTACGAGATAACCAACAAATGCAGAGGCAACTACCATCAAAGCAGTACCGAAGATTGTTCTTGTGATGGATACGACGAACGCATATCCAAGATCACCTACACCGGCAAGTGCCTTGTAGTTGTTAATGTTAAGTCCGTGAGGGATGAAGTTGATCAATCCCTGCTGTACCATTGCATTATCTGAAATCGTGTTGATGAACAGATAATAGAATGGGAAGATACAGGTGAGGGTGAACAAAATGAAGAACAGATAGTTCAAAATATTGAACACAATGTCACCTGGTTTCAATTTGTACATACGTTTATGTTTCTTGTTGTACTCTTTCTCTCTTTTAGCATCTAATTTCTCTTGTGCTGTCATTGCCATTTGTGTTCACCTCCTTATACAATACTCTCGCCACGGAGTGCCTTAGAAAGGGAGTTCGCTCCGAACAGCAAGACTACACTGATGACCGACTTGAACATACCGACCACGGTTGAAAGCGGGATACTACCACCACTACCAAGACCGAGGTTGTAAACGTAAAGATCAAGAACCTCAATGTGGTTCTTATTCTGTGGTGTACAGAATACCAGGTACTGATCAAGACCGTTACTCAGAACTGCTGCAACTGCCATCAGTAACAGTACGAAGAAGGTAGGCAGAAGACCAGGCACTGTAATATGCCACATCTTCTGGAAACGACCGGCACCATCCACCGTAGCAGCCTCGTACAACTGCTGGTCGATACCTGCGATACCGGAAATGTAGATGATCGCGCTCCAGCCGACACCCTTCCATGTTCCCCATGCCCACATCTTAAGCCATGTGAAATGGTCACCCATCAGGAAGTTATGTCCATCAGCGCCCTTAGCAATAAGTCCGATACTCTTTGCAAATGTGTTAATGAAACCGTCAGTTGAGAAAATAGCAATTGCCAAAGCGTATACTAATACCCAGCTGATGAAGTTTGGTACTGTTGTAAATGTCTGAATAAAACGACGGAATGTGAGGTTCTTGATCTCGCAGAGGAAGATAGCGAATGCCATTGGAATCCACTGTGTAATCAGACCTAAAGCGGACATTGCCATTGTGTTACGGATAACACGGATGATATCGCTTCGGGTTGCACCGTTCTGGAACAGATATGTAAACCACTTGAATCCTACGAAGTTTGACATACTCAGCGTTCCACCTGTCTGATAATCGAAGAATGCATATCTCCATCCCCAAAGTGGCAGGTAGCAGAATACGAATGCCAGTGCCAGGAACGGCATAAACATCAGGAACAGCTTGTACTTAGGATCCATCTCCATCCCCTCATCCGGTGCTGCCTTTGGAAGCATCATCAGGATAGCGATAGACATAATGAGCAAAGCAACAGCGATCACAGTATAAACAACTGCTGCAACCGGGAAGGTTGGTCCGACTCTGTCAAGCTTTGACTGCATTGTTGTGCTGCATACCATGTTGTATGCCAGGATCGTAACACCAAATCCTACGATCTCTACGATACTACCAAGGATAGACCAGAGAATACCTGCTCTCTTCATCTTAGTATTACCAAGAGACATGCATCCGCCTACTACAACGAATGCCACACCGATCAGTGCGACTACTGCGCCTGCATATAATACATAGAAAGCGCTTGGACTCAGCCAGTTCATACGAAGAGCACGACCGGCCTCGCTGGTCAGGGTTGAATAAGATACAGCCGCTGTAAAAAGCGAAGTATTCTCATTCACCAAACTACAAATCCTTGTCGGATTCATAAAAGGGAAGAAAACGGAAATTGCAGAGAAGATAGCAATCACTCTCTGTAACATATAGATATAATCTACCGTTCCCCTTTTCTCTGTTTGTGATTCTTTCATAATAACCTCCTGTATTACTTATTTCATCCCACCGTCAAAAGCCCTGTAAACAGACCAGAGCAGACATTCAAGATGATAAATAGAGTTTACGCTATTTTTATTATACATGCATTTTCCTCTATCGAATACCATAAATAATAGAGAAAAAATACACGACTTTTCATTCGACACGCTACGAGTATTTTCCTATGCCCTTAAAAAAGGAGACAGGTTGTCGCCTATCTCCTTTCAATGATATCTACTTATTCAGCAGATGTCCGTTGCAGGAATTATTTCTTCTTCTTAACAACGACTACTGCTACAACTGCTACTACTACAACTACGATCACGATCGGAACAACCGGTGAAGACTTCTTAGAAGATGTTGTAGAAGCATCGCTTGTTGTGTTGGCATCACTTGATGCACTTGAAGCATCATCAGCAGGTGCAACTGCATCCGGATTGTCTGAGTTGAAGCCGGATACGGTAAATGTGATCTGGATAGAATCTGTAGGAACTACAGTGATGTCAGGGCTGTCTGCGTACTCACCCTTATCCTTCTGATAAGAGTTCATAGCATCGAAACGAAGAAGTCCGGACTCATCTGTGTACTCAGATGGGAAGAATGGCTCAGATGGAAGAGAGATTTCCTTTCCATCGCATGTCAGCTTCACATCAGAGATTGTTACAGGGTTATCCTTTGCAGTCATAGGAATATCTGTATCAACATAGATCATAGAAATCTTAGTCTCTGCATCACCCTTTGTATCAAGAGCGTTGTTCAGGTTAGAAACACCAACAGTATATGTACCGTTACCCTTGATCTCAACATCCTGTACCTGTGTACCCTCGATTGCCGTAACACCGTCTGTACCAGACTGGAACAGTGTACCGTTATCGAATGTCAGGTTTGCTTTCTTCATGTCCTTACCATCGATACCAAGTGTATCGGAATACCACTCATCACGGAAGATCCATGTACCGGTCTCCTGTATTCCGAAGTATGCATGATAAGTGCCGTCTGCGTCAAATGCAGCCTTAGCTGCCTTCTTACCGGCCTTACTTGTTGCTGCAGATACATCAGTAGGTACTGCTGTTGCTGTAACAGCCAGAGCCAGTGTCAAAGCGCTGAGAGTAGCTGCTACCTTTCTTAATGACTTTCTCATTGTATCGTCCTCCTCAAAATAAACGGTGCAGTCATAAATCAGTGCTTCCCGCCGGAAGACTCATCCTGCTGCCCATATTCTCATTTTTGTACATCATTGCCATAGCATAGGTGTACAATTTAATTGTTCTTGTCTATTTTACCAAATACATACGGAAATAAAACCATAATAATTCGACATTTTTACACGATAAATTATACATTTTGGTCAATTTCGGTCTGATAAGGAATATGAATGACCACTTTTGTCCCTACATTCTTCTCGCTGTCGACCTCAACGCCGTATTCACCGCCAAAAAGCAGGCGGATACGCTGATTTACATTACGCACGCCGATGTGATTGTCATCTCCCTGCTCATCCTTCATGATCTTTCGCAGATGACCAAGCTCATAGTAGTCCATTCCCTTTCCGTTGTCCCGGATCTCGATGAAAATATCGTCTTTCTTCTTATATACATGGATCACCAGTCTTGCATCACATGCCTTTTCCTCCAGACCATGCACAAATGCATTCTCCACAAACGGCTGCAGTGTCAGCGGAAGGATCCTCGCCTTCATGTCCACATCAGGGTCGATCGTCAATTCAGACGTAATTCTGTCTCCAAACCGGTACTCCTGTATCTTCAGATAATATTCCACCATCTGAAGCTCCTCCTTTAATGTCACAAGACGGTCTGTCACCTGAATATTGTACCGCATGGTCTTTGCCAGCATCTTGACCAGTTCAACGATCTCCGGCTGATGATTCACCACTGCCTTCATACGGATCGTTTCCAGCGTATTATATAAGAAATGTGGATTGATCTGACTGGCAAGCATCTTAAACTCCACTTCCTTCTGCTTTGTGTGAAGCTTCTCCTTCTGGACCTGCTCGTCCACCACATTACTCATCAGCAGACGGATATCCTGCATCATCTGCTCCAGCTCTGTGTAAAGCTCACCGATCTCATCGTTACCCTCGATCCGCTCCACCTCATCATATTCTCCCTGCGCTACACGATGCATCTGAACCCTGAGCTGGAACATACGATTACTGTAGGAAGCCGCAAATGCAAAGATCAACAGCGCAGAGACGATCATTCCGATAATCTCCGGAATAAATGCCTGCATACTGATCTGGTTGACCTCCGCCATGATATCCTGATAATTCTGAACACTGACCACCGAATAATAATCATCCGAGCCATCCATCTGCAGACGCTCGTATGAGATCAGATATTCCTCAACCCCATAGGAAATCTGTTTTGTCACTCTGCTCTTATTGATCTTCTGAATTTCCTCCTTGAGAAACGGATAGTCCAGAGAACTGCAGTTGCCGGATATCCAGTAATAATCATCGTATAGAATCGCCGTATCCTGCCTCTGTTCATTCAGTGTAACCTTATCGTACTGAATCTGTATCACAACAATGCCAACCACATCGTCATCGTCATCCCGCACCGCACGGCTGATCTGCATCGTCTGATCCTTTTCATTGTCTCCGGACGTTTCACCAAAATACCAGTACCCTTCATCAACACAGTCCACCGTCTCCTTGTACCAGGTCTGCGTCCGGACAGATTGCTTAAAATAGGAAAGGTTATTGATCCGGTTCAGATCGTAGGTGTCAACGGTCGGGTTGTCCAGAAACAGATTGATCGAAGAAATATCCTGTTCATAGAAATTGATATAATCCTCCATTACCATATTGGCTTTGCGGTAATCGCTGTAAAACTGTGTTTTATTTTTGTATTTGCGGGTGGTAAGCTTTAAAATCTCATCATTACTGCACAGAAGACGTGCCACATTATCTAAAACGGCCATAGACTCACGGATCGAGGAACTGAGCACGGACAACTCCTCTGCCTGTGTCTCCTCCGTCAGCTTGATCATCATCTTGCGCGTCTGCATATTGGTATAGATGCTCATTACGAGAAGCGGAATAATTCCACCGATCAGATAGATTAAGATCATCCGGTGGAGAAATTTCATATCTTTAAATAAGTGAAATCTTTTCTTGTAGTTTAATTCATTCATAAGCTGTCTGTCATCCGTCTATTTTGAACTGTACCTGAAGTGGTTTCTTGAGCGGCTGCCCTCCCAGTGATGTCACCTTCGTTGTGATGTTAAGAATATAGGATTCATTCTGGGCGTACGGTTCTAACGGCTCGATCTCGATCTCATTTTCCAGAGAATTATAACGGATCGCTGTACGCAGCGGTGAGAGATTCATGGAGGTCACATACAAATTGACATTATTCACGGTCTTGGGATCTAACGGAATATTGAACTTGACCTTCCAGACGAAATTGCCCGTCTTAAACTTCAGATCCTGACGCACTTTACTCTCAAGTCCCTCTGTCATAGATTCAAATTCCAGATATTTAGCCATGACACTCTCCTGCCTTTCTTTCCTTATAATAAGGTATTCTGATCTCTTTTATCATCTTAACACATTCTCTTTTTTTTGGATAGACTCATTCGCAAATTTTCCTGCGGCAAAACACAGTTTTTCTTTGAAGTCATATTTGGTGTGTGATATACTTAAAAGTGATATTCAATTGCAAAATAATATGATCGAAGCTGCCGCAAGTGGCGGCGAATGAGGACCTGTTATCATGAAAAAAGTAAATTTCAAACCAGGAAATATGATCTATCCGCTTCCTGCCGTCATGGTAAGCTGCGGAGATATGGATCACGTATCAAATATATTAACGGTTGCATGGACCGGTACACTCTGTACCAATCCGCCGATGGCATACATTGCTGTTCGCCCGGAGCGTCATTCTTACCCGCTGATCCGCGAGTCCGGCGAGTTTGTCATCAATCTGACGACGAAGGAGCTTGCTCACGCGACGGATTACTGCGGCGTTCGTTCCGGACGGGATCACAACAAATGGACGGACTGCCGTCTGACGCCGGTTCCTGCTGACACCGTGAAATGTCCGCTGATTGCGGAAGCACCTGTCAACATCGAATGCAAAGTACGCCAGGTTCTTGAACTTGGCTCCCATCATGTTTTTGTGGCTGACGTGACTGCCGTTCACGTTGCCGAGAAGTATATGGATGAGAAAGGAACCTTCCATCTGGAGGATGCCGGTCTGCTGGCATATTCTCACGGAACCTACTACAGTCTCGGCAAGTCCCTCGGTCATTTTGGATATTCCATCCGCCGCCGAAAAGGTAACGGACGGAAAAGCACCAAACGTCCCACCGGAACATACAATAAAAAAGGAGCTAACGCGTGCGGAAATGAGGGGTAACGTATGAAGATAAGCTATATCAGAATACAGAATTTTAAGTCCATTCGCGATCTGGAGATCACCGAACTGGAAAACGCACTGATTCTTGTCGGCAAAAACAACACCGGTAAAACAAACGTCATCGATGCCATTCTTGCCGCCACCGGATACCACACGGTATGCACCGAAGAATTTCTGGATCCGCAGAAGAGCATCGACATTACCCTGTCGATCGAGTTTACCGAGGAGGATCTTCAATCCTATCAGACCCGTGGTATGGTCAGCAGGCACCGCGACTACGAAAAGTGGCTGGAGGAGTTTCGCTCGCTGATTCCTTCCTTTCAGGACAACACCGTGACCTTTACGTTTCATATCAATCCGGAACACAAGGTTCGCTACAACGATGGCTTCCAGAAGAATAACCCATACATCCGGGAGATTTTTCCGAAGATCTATCACATCGACCAGACCAGAAATCTGGACACGTTACAGAATGATGTTTTTAGTTTTTATGACAAAAAATCCTTCGAGATGCTCAAGGATAACACCTGTACCTTTGACCCCGCCCGGAAATGTAACCGTTGTTTCCAGTGTATCGGTGTCATCAACAAGAAAACGCCGGAGGAGCTGACATTATTTGAGACGACACGACTGCTCCAGTATAAGCTTTTCCGTACCAATCTGAACGAATTTGCCGACAAAGTGAATTACTATTTTCACCGCAACGGTAATCCTTCCCAACAGATCCGCTACGTCTTGAATTTCGACCTGGATGATCTGCTGCATATCGACACACAGCTGATCAATCGCGAGCGCAACGATTACGTTTCCTCCCTGAGTTCAATGAGTGAAGGTATCCGCAGTATTTATGTACTTTCTCTTCTGGAGGCGTATATTGACGAGGCGCAGACCCTGCCCTGCATCATCCTGATGGAGGATCCGGAGATTTATCTGCATCCGCAGCTTCAAAAGGTTGCCAGCGAGATTTTGTACCGCCTGTCCAAGAAGAATCAGGTGGTCTTTTCCACGCACTCGCCGAATTTGATCTTTAATTTCTCGTCCAAACAGATCAAGGAGGTCCTTCTGGATGAAGAATATTACACAACCGTGCGCCCGGAGACCGACATCGATCAGATTCTCGATGACCTCGGCTACACTGCCAACGATCTGATGAACGTCAGCTTTGTTTTCATCGTCGAGGGCAAACAGGACAGCAACCGGCTTCCGCTTCTCCTCCAGAAATACTACTCCGAAATCTACGACGAAGACGGCAAGCTCAAGCGCATCACGATCATTCCGGTCAACAGCTGTACGAACATCAAGACATATGCCAACTTAAAGTACATCAATAAGCTGTACCTCAAGGACCAGTTTCTGATGATCCGCGACAGTGACGGCAAGAATCCGAAATACCTTAAGAAGCAGCTCTGCAGCTACTATGGTCAGAGGGCGAAGGAGGACGCCGGTAACCTGCCAAAGGTTGAACCGAAAAATGTCTTGATCTTAAAGTATTACTCCTTTGAAAATTACTTTCTGGAGCCTTCCGTCATGGCAAAGATCGGTGTCATTAAAAATGAGGAAGATTTTTACAATATTCTTTATAAGAAATATAAGGATTACCTTTTCAAATTAAACAGCATGAAACGGATGCAGCGCATCAACAACATCCGCATCAAAAGCAAACAGGATCTCAAAGACAACATAGAGCTGATTAAAATTTACGTCCGCGGGCATAATCTTTTTGATATCTTTTACGGACGTTATCACGGGCAGGCAGAACAGGAGATTTTGCAGAGATATATTGACGTTGCTCCGCGTGAAACCTTCCAGGATATTTTCGACGCGATCGACTCTTTTGTTTATTTTGAAAACAGAAGAAAATAGGTTGACATTATAAACGATTTCGTTATAATGTATGGTATGTATGTCTTCACTATTCTACAGGAGTGGTGAAATGTGTTTTGCAAAATAAGTGTTTGATGAGGTGCAAAATGGAAAATCAGTATATTATTAAGGGAGGAAATCCTCTTCACGGCGAGGTTGTCATCGGCGGCGCCAAAAACGCTGCTCTTGGAATTCTTGCTGCTGCCATCATGACAGATGAGACAGTGACGATCGACAATCTACCGAACGTAAGAGATATCAACGTCCTTCTTACAGCGATAGAGAGTATTGGTGCTACTGTAAACCGGATCGGACCGCATGAGGTTCAGATCAACGGAAGCACTATTTCCGATGTTACAATAGATTATGATTCCATCCGTAAGATCCGGGCTTCTTATTATTTATTGGGAGCTCTTCTTGGCAAATATAAAAAGGCACAGGTAGCCCTTCCGGGCGGATGCGATATCGGAAGCCGTCCGATCGACCAGCATCTGAAGGGATTCCGTGCACTGGGGGCCACGGTCAACATCGAGTATGGTATGATCAATACCTTTTCCGATGCGCTGATCGGTAACCATATTTATCTGGATGTTGTTTCTGTCGGTGCGACGATCAATATTATGCTTGCATCCTGCATGGCACAGGGTCGTACCGTTATTGAGAATGCTGCCAAGGAACCGCATATCGTAGATGTTGCCAACTTCTTAAACAGCATGGGTGCCAACATCAAGGGTGCCGGTACTGACAAGATCCGTATTGACGGCGTTGAGCGTCTTCACGCCAGTGAGTATTCGATCATTCCTGATCAGATCGAGGCAGGTACTTTCATGGTAGCCGCTGCTGCCACCAAGGGCGATGTCCTGATCCGCAACGTCATCCCAAAGCATCTGGAAGCAATCTCTGTCAAGCTGATCGAGATCGGTGCCAAGGTTGAGGAATTCGATGATGCCGTGCGTGTATCCGCTTCTGACCGCCTGGGTCACACACAGGTAAAGACACTGCCATATCCCGGCTTTCCAACCGATATGCAGCCACAGATTGCAACGTTGCTGGCTCTTTCCAATGGTACCAGTACCGTTACTGAGAGTATTTTCGAGAATCGTTTCAAATATGTCGATGAGCTTGCCCGCATGGGCGCCAACATCAAGGTCGAAGGAAATGTCGCGATCATTGAAGGTGTTACCGGACTGACCGGTGCTTCCATCACCGCGCCTGATCTTCGCGCCGGCGCTGCTCTTGTTGTTGCAGGTCTTGTTGCCGATGGATTTACAACCGTAGATTCCATTCACTTTATCGAGCGCGGTTACGAGGATTTCGATAAGAAAATGACAGCTCTCGGTGCCTGTATGGAGAAGATTCCTGTTGATGACGAGAGAGAGATGCTCAAGTTTAAGATGAAGGTCGGATGAAACACAGAGACTTAAAACGCTGAGGCAGACAAAACCTCAGCGTTTTTTTTGCATAAAATTTATATTTCGTAAAAAGGAAAAACCAACATTTTGCCTTTAACAGATTTCTTTCACATCCAGCTCCTGTACCATCGCCAGATTCACGATCAGACCGTTGATCTTCACGATCGGATTACTCTGATCCATCGGGTTCGTATCAACGATCAGGGCGCGCTTATTATCCGAGAGAACCACCTCGCAGCCAATATAAAACGTTGCAACACCCTCCATGAATATTGCCATATAATTCGGATCAAACTTCTCATGCTCCTCCTGCAGCATACGGAACACCTCAAACGGACAATGAGGCTCTCTGTACACTCTCGCCGAGGTCAGCGCATCATAACAATCAGCGATCCCGACAATCTTTGCAAAATCATCGATCTCATCTGCCTTCAAGCCATTCGGATAACCGGAGCCGTCACATCTCTCATGGTGCATCAGCGCCGCATTCATGATCCGCTCATCCAACGGATGCTTCTTTAAGAAATCATATCCCTTCTGCGGATGCTGCCGGATCACAGAGTATTCCGCCTCCGTGAGTGAGCCTGCCTTCTTAATGATCTTGCCCGGCACCCCCATCTTCCCGACATCATGCAGAAGCCCCGCCAGCGTCAGAATATCCTGTTCCTCCTCCGTCATGTACATCCACTTGGCAAACTCATGGCACAATATCGCCACATTCAGGCTGTGTATGTATGTGAGATCATCATACCGGCGCACTCTCCGAAGAATCCGGAACGTATGCGTCGGATCATCACTGAGCGCAATGATCTCCCTTGTCTCCTTCAGAAGCTTATTGGTGTTCAGATCCTCGTCCTCCCTGACGATATATTCGGACAGTGATTTCTCCAATAGCTGTGCGGATTGGATCACCCGTTCGCTGAACAGACGGTAGTCCTTTGACTTTCTCGCAGGTCCCGCCTTGTTCTCTGCCAAAAATTTCCATTCCATCTTCCCGTCTCCTTCGTATCTGTGTCATTTCATTCCCTCAATATGAGATAAAATACCTTTTATTCCCTATATTATTCTATTATGATTGCACCAAAATATCAAGTCATGGTCTTTGTTGCAAAAGTTCCGAAAAAAGCGTATTATATAGTGTGAGATAATTTATGATGTAACAGGCAGAACAGTCGGCACTGTGATGCCCCGTGACATCAATAAAACGTTTTGATGTATTGACATTGGAGTTTTAGAAAGGATAGGTACATTATGGTTTCTAAAAATGGCTGTTTTATTGTATTTGAAGGCATTGACGGCAGTGGGAAATCCACACAGATCTCCCTTTTGAAGGAGCACATTGAGGAACATTCCATCAACTGCATGACCACGATGGAGCCAAGCAATGGTCCGATCGGCACACTGCTGCGCCAGTTTCTCTCCGGTCGTATCAAGGGAGAAGAGACAACATTGACAGCTCTTTTTGCGGCAGACCGTCTGGATCATCTTAACAATCCGGTCAACGGTATCCGCAAACTGCTGGAGGACGGCATCGCCGTTATTTCTGACCGTTATGTATTTTCCAATTATGCATACCAGAGCGTATCCGTTCCTCTCGAATGGATCATGAAATGCAACGAAATGGCAAATGAGACTGTTCGTCCGGATTGCCACATCTTCATTGATGTTGCCCCGGAAACAGCCATGGATCGTGTTTCAAAGGGACGTCACCAGACAGACATCTACGAGACACTGGATCGTCTCACAGATGTCCGGGAACGTTATCTTGACCTCATCCACCGCATGGAGGATGTAGAAAATATCATTATCATAGACGGCAATCGTCCTGAGAAAGAGATTGCCGATGACATCTGGGCAAAGGTCTGTCACTATTTTGTATAAATCAGACCGCATTATCTGAGCAAAGAAAAAGGAGGAGGAATCATGAATCTGCGTGTAAACCAGCTGCAGCAGCCGACACAGCTTGAACCAAAAGCACCTGTCACTGAGTCTGATGGTTCCTTTCGTTTTACCCTGCTCAGCAGCATTGAAGAACAGGAGCTGCGCGCCAGTCTGGCTGTGATGATGGAGGATATCACCCAGCAGGGCAACAAGCTCAGCCGCAAGATGGACATCCGCGACATGAAGCTGTACCGCAAAATGATCAAAGAATTTATGAATGAGATCGTTACACACTCCCATTCCTTCAGCCGCGAGAACTTTCTCGATAAGAAAGGACGGCACAGAGTGTACGGCATGGTAAAGCTGATCGATGCCGCACTGGACGATCTCGCCGAGGAGCTCATGCGCGAGGAGAAGGACCATCTGGCAATACTCAATAAAATCGGTGAAATTCAGGGAATGATCCTCGATCTGTTTACCTGATCTATCATAGGAGGCATTTATGGCAAATTTTAAAGATATCATTGGACAGAAGCAGGCAAAGGAACACTTCCAGACAGCCATTGAGACAGGGAACATTTCCCATGCATATATCATCAATGGCGAGACCGGCTCCGGCAGACGCATGCTCGCTGACGCCTTTGCAAAGGCACTGCAGTGTGAGAAGCATCCCAATGCAGACTCCTGCGACAGCTGCAAGTCCTGTCACCAGGCAGAGTCCGGCAATCATCCTGACATCCGCTATATCACCCATGAGAAAGCGAGCATCAGCGTTGATGACATCCGTGAGCAGCTCAACAACGATATCCAGATCAAGCCATACAGCAGTGAGCATAAGATCTATATCATACCGGATGCCAATAAAATGACTGAGCAGGCGCAGAATGCGCTCTTAAAGACCATTGAGGAGCCACCGTCATACGCTGTCATTCTCCTTCTCACAGATAATCTCAACGCACTTCTGCCGACGATCCGGTCCAGATGTGTGACGATCAATACAAAACCGATCTCCAAAGAGGAAATTGCCGGTTATCTTGTCAGCCACCTCTCCATGGAGCAGGAACAGGCTGATATTGCCGCAGGCTTCTGTCAGGGCAATATGGGCAAGGCGATCCGCTTTGCAAACTCCACTGATTTTCAGGAAATGAAGGAGGATACCCTTCATTTATTAAAAAATGTCGAGCACATGGATGTTTCTGAGATTGTTGATTCGATCCGTATATTCTCCCAGAAAAAGGGCATGATCGATGATTATCTCGACCTGATGCTGTTGTGGTACCGCGATGTACTGATGTTCAAGGTTACAAAGGATGCAAATCTCCTGCTCTACCGCGACCAGTTCCACAACATCTCCCACCAGGCGAGCATGCACACCTATGAAAGCATCGAAAATATCCTTCAGGCAATCGACAAGGCAAAGGTCCGTCTTGGTGCCAACGTCAACTTTGACGTCACCATGGAACTGATGGCACTTACCATGAAAGAATAGGCATAATCCGCCAATAGAAAGGACAACAAATATTATGATATTAATTATCGGAGTCAGATTCCGTAAATCAAGTAAGGTATATTATTTTGATCCCACCGGCTACGAAATAAAAAAGGGCGACCATGTTATCGTTGAGACTGCGCGCGGCATCGAATACGGCACGGTTGTACTCGGACCGAAGGAAGTAACCGATGACAGGGTTGTTTCCCCGTTAAAGCCGCTGACACGTACCGCAACGCCGGAGGACGAAAAAACCAATATCGAAAACGAGCAAAAAGAAAAAGAGGCTTACCGGATCTGTCTCGAAAAGATCAAAAAGCATGATCTGAAAATGAAGTTGATCGATTCTGAATATACTTTTGACCGAAACAAGCTTCTGTTTTATTTTACCGCAGACGGACGAATCGATTTCCGTGAGCTTGTAAAGGATCTCGCTTCTGTTTTCCGAACACGTATTGAACTGCGTCAGATCGGTGTCCGTGACGAAACGAAACTTTTAGGTGGTATGGCTATCTGCGGAAGACCGCTCTGCTGCCACACCTTCCTCTCCGAGTTCGCCCCGGTATCTATTAAGATGGCAAAGGAGCAGGGACTTTCCCTGAACCCGACACAGATTTCCGGCGTCTGCGGACGTCTGATGTGCTGTCTCAAAAATGAGCAGGAAGCCTATGAGGAATTAAACAGCAACTTACCTGCCGTCAAATCGCAGGTTAAGACGATTGACGGTTACGTTGGCGAGGTGCAGAGCACAAGCGTATTAAAGCAGCTTGTCAAGGTGGTGATCACCAAGAAGAACGGTGAACGTGAGATCCGCGAATACCCGGTTACCGATCTTAGCTTTAAGGATCACCAGATCAGCAGCGAAGGTTCTGAACTGGAGGCATCCTTAAACGAAATGGTTGATGAGCAGGGACTGGAGCAGCTTGAGATCATGGAGAAGCAGGACATCGAGGATCGTCAGGAGGAAGAAAACGAGAAGCGTGGCAACAGACGCGACAACAACCGTCGTGGACGCGGACCAAAACGCGATAATAATCGTAGCGGACAGGACCGTGACCAGAGACGCGACAATAATCGTGGCAGACAGGATCGTGACCAGCGGCGCGACAATGATCGCGACGGACAGAATCGTGATCAGGGACGTAACAATAACAGTGGCGGACAGGACCGTGACCAGAGACGCGACAATAATCGTGACGGGCAGGATCGTGACCAGAGACGCGACAATAATCGTGGTGGACAGGATCGCGAGCAGCGACGTGACAATAACCGCAGAGACCGTGAACCTCGGAGTAATAACCGTGACAAACGCCCTGCAAGAGGACGCGGCGGTTATGAGAATCAGGCAATCCATCTGACCGATACCGAGAAGCAGGATCAGAGCTTCCGCGGCGGCTATGAGCGTCAGACCGACGGACGCCGTGACAAGGGACGCCCTGAGCGTTTCCGTGAGGAGCGCAGTAAGAGAGGCGACCACGATAACAGACGTAACAACCATCGCCGTCAGAACAACAATAAAGGACAAAGCACACCATGAAAGCAGAATTAAGACCGGGAGAACGCCTGGACGATCTTCAGATCAATGATTATTATATTATTCAGAATCCCGATAAATTCTGTTTCGGTATGGATGCTGTTTTGCTGTCTTCCTTTGCACACTGTGCACCGGGCAGCAAAGTTGCTGACTTTGGTACAGGTACCGGGATCATCCCAATCCTGCTGACCGCCAAAACAGAAGCCGCGCATATTGATGCACTCGAAATCCAAGCCGAAAGTGCAGACATGGCGCGACGCAGTGTCCAATATAACGGACTAACCGACAAAATCAATATTATTAACGGGGATATTAAGGAAGCCTCTTCCCTTCTCGGAAAGGCTTCCTGTGATTATGTCATTACAAATCCCCCTTATATGAATAACAACCATGGATTGAAGAATCCCGAATTACCCAAAGCGATTGCCCGCCATGAGATACTCTGTACCCTTGACGATGTGATCCGGGAAGCCTCCCGGGTATTAAAGCCCGGCGGACATTTTCTGATGGTACACCGGCCATTCCGGCTGATCGAGATCATCAGCTGTCTGACGAAATATAGGCTGGAACCAAAGCGGATGCGGTTCGTTCATCCATTTGCAGACAAAGAACCCAATATGGTTCTGATCGATGCCGTCCGCGGCGGTAATTCCATGGTCAGGATCGAAGCCCCGCTTGTAATATATGATACGCCCAGCGTATACACGCAGGAAATTCTCGATATCTATAATACTTAAACCGGATAGGAACAGAAAGCCTCTCTATGAGACATTTCTGCTCTCCTATTTCCGATACAGGAAACGGAGAAAACCATGACAGGAACTTTATATTTATGTGCCACTCCCATCGGCAATCTGGAAGACATCACTTTCCGTGTTCTCAGAACCTTAAAGGAGGTCGATCTGATCGCCGCAGAGGACACTCGCAATACGATCAAGCTTCTCAATCATTTTGAGATCAAAACTCCTATGACAAGCTATCATGAGTACAATAAAGTGGACAAGGCTGCCTATCTTGTCTCAAAGCTATCCGAGGGGACGAATATTGCCCTCGTCACAGATGCAGGAACTCCCGGAATCTCTGATCCCGGAGAGGAGATCGTTCGTCAGGCATATGCCGCCGGCATTCCTGTGACCTCTCTTCCGGGTGCCTGCGCCTGCGTTACGGCACTTACCCTGTCCGGTCTTTCCACCCGTCGTTTTGCCTTTGAAGCATTTCTTCCCCCGGACAAAAAGGAACGGGCAGCGATCCTGGAATCTCTCAAAACAGAGACAAGAACTGTGATCCTTTATGAAGCACCGCACCACCTTCTTGCAACCTTAGAGCAGCTTTACCGGACACTCGGCGACAGACGCATTACGCTCTGCCGTGAGCTGACCAAGCTGCATGAAACCGTCCGGCTTATGACCCTCTCCGAAGCACTGTCCTATTATTCGGACACATCTCCAAAAGGAGAATATGTTCTTGTTCTCGAGGGAATCTCCCGGCAGATACTGGATCAACAGAAGCAGGACAGCTGGAAGGAAATGGATCTGGAAGATCATATGCAGCTTTATTTAGACCAGAATCTTTCCAAAAAGGAAGCCATGAAAAAGGTCGCAGCCGACCGCGGTGTTTCCAAACGTGATATTTATCAACAGCTTTTAGACCGGTAATGACGACAGCGTTTTTCCCTGCGGCAGTTCATTTCATTACAGAGCATGATCTCTACCATCGGTCGCAGCCATTTCCGGTCAACACGATCCTTCTGACAGCAGTAATGACTGCAGATTCCTGCCGCCATGCGCCCCATCGTAACCTTATCCGGATACCGGTCGTACATCGGACTTCCCTCATATTCCATCTGATCACAGACATTCATCACCATTTCACTTAATTCAGACACCTCTAACGGATACAGATATTTTAAATCCTTCATCTTCTCTTCCTCCGGCACCTGTGCCAGCTCTAACGGAAATACCATCGCATTTCCCTTCGGATAAATTGCTCCCTTTTTCTCCATATTCACCAAACCTTTCTGCAGACACAGACTGCTTGCTGCTCCGCATAAGAAACCTCTTTATCATACTATGACATTTCTTAAATTTTAGTGACTGTCCTTGCCTTTTTTTCAGGAACAATCTATACTAATGACAGGAATGTTTTTGTATATCAGGAGGCTAATTTTGAAATATTTTTATAAAGGATTCGGACTTTTTATTTTATTTTGCGTGTCCATTTTTATATTTGGACAACATATACCCAGCATAAATGTGGGTACAGCGACGGCAACCAGTCTGCAGGACTCTGCGTTTCCGCTTGTTAACCTTTCCGTAAGCGGTTACACGATCAATACGCTTCACGGCTACAGCAGTGAGCTCGACAGCGGCAATATCCGAGAGTCTGTCACACCGATCGGTGCTGACAAGACCTTCGATGTGATCATTTCCGAAAGCACATTGAAGATCAAGCGGCTGGATTATGATCTGAGGGATATCGCCAATGACAAAAGCATCGGAAGCGGTACATTATCGGCATTTGATGAGAGTAAGGATCAGAAAACCGCCCGTTTAAAACTGGATGCTGCGATGAACGCCAGCACCGAATACGGACTGGAGATCACGCTGACAACCAATTACAGCAAACAGATCCATTTTTATACCCGCGTCAAATATTACGAGGCTGACTGTTTCCTCAAACAGAAGCTTGATTTTGTCAGCCGGTTTCATAACGCAACCTTTAACATGGAAAAGAACTTCGAGATCAAAAATTATCTCGAAACCAACGGAAGCAACGATTCCACTCTGGCAAATGTAAATATTTATTCCAGCAAGAAAATGATCACCTGGAATAATCTCAAGCCGAAGGTTGTTTCTGCCTGCACACCGACGATCAAGGAGTTAAACATTGAGACAGCTGCTGTGGAACAGGTTTATTACGTAAAAGCAAAGACAGACACCGGAACAGAAACGTATCAGGTGAAGGAGTTTTACCGAGTCCGCTACACAACCGGCCGCATTTATCTGCTGTATTTCCAGCGCACGATGGAAGCTGTCTTTGATCCGGAGCTGACCTCAACCTCACAGAGTGAGTTTAAGATCGGTATTTCCAACGAGGAGGATCTCGGTATTTCCTCCAGCGAGGATAACAGCAAAATGGCATTTGTCCGCAACGGCAATCTCTGGTACTATGATCTTCACTCCGAGAAGCTGAATCAGGTTTTCTCCTTTGTGCAGAATTCGACTGATTATATCAGAGACTATTACGATCAGCACAACATCCGCATTATCAACATCGACAATGACGGCAATATTGACTTTGTCGTTTACGGCTATATGAACTGTGGTGATTATGAGGGACGTGTCGGCATCATTCTTTACAGCTATGATGTGAAGAAGAATCAGATCAACGAGCGAATTTATCTTCCTCTTGAAACAAGCTATCAGCAGCTCAAGGAAGACTTTGGCGATTTCTGTTATGTAAACCGCAAGAATGTATTTTACTTCTCTTTATATGACAGAGTATACGCTTATAATATCACTTCCAGACAGTATACGGTTCTGACAAAAAACGCATCCAGCGGGAATTTCGCTATGCTGGAAAAGGCAAAATGCTTCGTCTGGTCCAATGCAACCTCACAGAAGCCGGCAACGCGCATCACGATCCTTGATCTGGAAACAGAGCAGCGCCGGACTGTTACCGCCCGCAAAAGCGAAAGCATTCGTGTTCTCGGTGCGATTGATTCCAGTGTTGTTTACGGCTATGTACGCAATTCAGATATGTATAATTCCGAGGACGGCGAACGCATTTCTCCGGTTTATAAGCTTGTGATCGCCGACAGCCAGGGTGAGATTTTAAAAGAATATCAGACGAAAAACGTCTATATCATTAAAACAAATGTTGATAAAGATATTATTCAGTTAAAGCGTGTCCGTAAAATCGGACAGAAGTTTAAAAAGATTGCTGACGACAGTATACAGCATCAGCAGGATAACACAGCGAAATCCTTTGATCTCACCTCGCGTGTGACAGACAAAATGCTGACCGAGAAATATATTACTCTGCCGGCAGGCTTCCTGATGAAGGGCAAGCCAGAGATTACCTACACCAAGTATGTGATGGTTACAGAGAATACGACATTTTATATCAACAACCCAAGCAAAAACGCTTCCGATAAGTATTATATTTATGCTTATGGCGGGATCACCGGCTCCTCTTCCGATGCGGGCAATGCGATCCGTCAGGCGGACGAACAGATGGGTGTTGTTATGGATAACCACAATCACATTGTCTGGGAGCGCGGCGGCAAGTTCCTAAGTAACACTGTTTCTCTCATGGATAAGACAACGGTATCCGGCAATGTTTCCAGCATGAAGGCGTGCATGCATATGCTCCTGCAGTCTGCGCAGGTCACGGAAGATGCCTCCGCACTCAAGGGTGCATCCACCATGGATATTCTTAAGAAATATATCAGTACCCCGGTAAATCTGACCGGCTGTACTGTCGATGAGATTTTATATTTTGTAAGCAGCGGTAAACCGGTGATCGCCATGAAGAATTCTTCACAGGCAGTGCTGATCAACGCTTACACCTCAAGCTCTGTGAGCTGGTTTGATCCGTCCACCGGAGCCACCACGAAAATGTCACCAAATGGAGCAGAACGTTTCTTTGAGAATGCAGGATATGTATTTATCAGTTATATTTAACGACTGTTTAATTATGTGATTTTTTCAGTCTTTTAGAAAGGTATGGTGATCAATATGAAAAATGAAAAACGTGTATTTCTGATCGTACTGGACAGCGTTGGCGTTGGCGAAGCACCCGATGCCGCCGACTTCGGCGATGTTGGCAGCCACACCGTTTATGCAGCATCAACCGATGAGCATTTCTATATGCCTCATATGCAGAAGCTTGGTTTCTTTGAGATTGAGGGAAACCGTGTCGACAAACGACATGCCTGGGCGCAGAAAAAGATTACGCCTGCCGGTGCTGTCATGCGTATGCAGGAAGCATCCCGCGGCAAGGATACAACCATCGGTCACTGGGAGATTGCCGGCATTATTTCGCCAAAAGCAATGCCTACTTTCCCTGACGGATTTCCGCAGGAGCTGATCGATGCCCTCGAGAAAGAAACCGGCAGAAAGGTCATCTGCAACAAGCCTTATTCCGGTACGGTCGTGATCGAAGAATACGGTAAAGAACATATGGAGACCGGCAGTCTTATCGTGTATACCTCCGCAGACAGTGTATTGCAGATTGCAGCACATGAGGATGTAATTCCTATTAAAGAGCTGTATCACATCTGTGAAATTGCGCGCCGTCTCTGTCAGGGTTCATGCGCAGTCGGGCGTGTGATCGCCCGTCCGTTTATTGGGACACCGGGTCATTTCACCCGCACCAGCCGCCGTCATGATTTCTCCCTTACTCCACCGAGAGACACGATGCTCGATGATATCAAAAACGCCGGTCAGGACGTTCTCGCCGTCGGCAAGATCAACGATATTTTCGCAGGAAAAGGAGTCACACAGATGACACGTACCGAGGACAACGAGGACGGTATTAACAAAACTTTGACTTACATGGATCAGGATTTCCACGGACTCTGTTTTGTCAATCTGGTCGATTTTGATATGAAGTACGGACACCGCAACGATGTTCCGGGATACGCCGCTGCTCTCTCCTACTTTGACAAGCGTCTTCCGGAAATCATGGCAAAGCTCAGACCTCAGGATGTCCTGATGATCACAGCAGACCACGGATGCGACCCAAGCACTCCATCCACTGATCACTCCAGAGAGTACACTCCTCTTGTGATCGCAGGCGATCCGATCCTTGCAGGTACCAACCTCGGTACAAGACCGACCTTTGCAGATATCGGCACAACCATCTGTGATTATCTTGGTGTTCCACAGCAGTTAGACGGGACATCTTTCCTAAAAAATATCATCAAATAACGTCAATATTACCAAAAATATTTTTTTCAGAGAGACAGATTCTGGTAAAATCTGTCTCTTTTTTACTGCAATTTTTGTGACCTATTACCTCTAGCATTTTCCAAAAAAATTCGTTACAATGAATTTGGTTTTGAGGTGAAGAAAGGAATTTTTATGAAAAAACATCTTTTCTTCCTGTATTCTATTTGCATCATTATGATATGCGGTCTGTTTCCATATAACATACCGTTTGATCTTACGCATTCTTATTCTGAGAATGAACCCATTCAGGTCATGGCAGCATCTGCCGGACATACCGACATTAAACATGCCAAAACCCTTCGAAGCGGTACATCTTTTCAAACAAAGGCTGCTCCGGAAGGCTTTCATTACTATTGCCTTTTTGCGCCTGCATCAAGGGGAGAAATGACGATAAAGATCCGCTCTTCACAGAGGATCTCCCTCTCATTTCAGCTATACGACCAAAAAGGGCTTTTGTATCCTCCCTCCGATTATACCTATGATCCTGAGGAACATCTTCTAACCATCCACTACGATACCACTGCATACCGGCGCTATCTGCTGGGGCTTTTTAACGATCAGAAGCATTCCCTGCGTTACACAATCACATACTCTTATACAAAGACTGCGCCGTCCCCGTCACCCATTATCAAGCACAAACGATCACCTCAAAAACCAAAACCACTTGGCACTGCAAAGCCATCCGGTACTGCAAAGCCACAGACACAACGTAAAAGCGCACCGTCTTCCGGCAGAAAAACAGCCACTCCCGGCAGGAAAACGGCTTCTTCCGGCAGAAGAACAGCCACTCCCGGCAGGAAAACGACTTCTTCTGGCAGAAACCCAAATAATTCGGTTCAAGCCGGCAGAAAAAACACGAAAGCTTTTGCCGATAATACTTCAAAAATAACTCTTTCAAGCACATTTTTGCACGTCAGAAAAGGCGAAGCTTTTTCTCTTCACGCCACCGCAGTGACATCACAGAATTATCACCTAAACTGGGAATTCTCATCCAGTGGTTTTCTGAAAAAAAGCTCTGTCAAAAGCCGGAAAAACAGCTCTGACATCACACTGACAGCAAACCGTACCGGCATGGTAATCGTCACTTGCCGTACAAAAGAAAACCGGACAATTTCCTGTTCCTGTACGATCAAAATAACTGAATAAAAGGAGTAAATTCTTATGAATAAAAACGAAACTTTTCTATTTCCAAAAGAATTGTCAAACACATGGCATGTTACCGACATTATTTATTTCAGCAAGGATTACACGGTCTGCCGTGTCCAGAATATAAACTCACGTCTCGACTACATTATGAAGGTCTATTCCTCCAGATGTTTTTCAAAAAGAAAGTTTGAAGCAGTGTCCAATTTAACGGACAGATACTTTATCACGCCCAAAACACGTCTTTCTATCCGGCACACAGAATACATCTTCTTTCCGGCAGTTGAGACATTAAAGGATATCCTTTATCATTCCGGCATGTCCTTTCACGACATCCTCTGTCTTGGGATCAATCTGATCGAAGCCGTTCAGATTCTCTCCCGCAATGGGATTTATGAAGCTGATATCAGCCCTAATAACATTTACCGTAATGCCAAAGGAAGCTTCTGTCTTGGAGATCTTCCGCTTGAGAAGAGTCCAATTTTTGGTACACCTCCTTTTATTGCCCCTGAGTATATGGATATTAAATCCTCCCGTTCATTGTCAACCGCTGCTTCGTCTACTGATACATTCACCCCCGGTTCCTTTTCCATCCGTTCCCGGAAACAGGATACCAGACAAGAGCAGTTTGAAACCTCTATGCAGTATTCGATCTGCAGCCTGCTCCTCGCACTCTGTAAACTTCAAAAATATTTCTGTTTCGAAGAAATCCAGGATATACTCACCAAGGGCACAAGCGACTCTCCGTCAGACCGTTACACATCTCTGGATGAATTAAAGCACGTTTTTGCAACGCTGTCTTCACATGAGATTCCATCAAACGAATCTCTTCTTCTACATCGCAAGAATCATCCACTCTTTCACACCAAAACATTACCTATCCCAAAAAACGGACACAACATTGCAAACTATGCAGTTGGTATTCTTCTGATGGTGTCCATCATATGCTTCATTGTTGTTATCCATCGCTATAATCATATGTATTCCGCATCCGCACCAACAAACCATATCTCCGCCGCACAACGTTTTACCAGCGTGCCTTCGTCTCCGGCAGCTGTTGAAGTTGACATTCAGAATCATAATTTATACTCCTTCTCAACTGCTGTGAAGAATATTGACAATGCCGCCGATGTCATCTGCCTGTATGCCGGGAATAATCACTTTTCCACCCTCGATAATATCACAGAGCTTCCCCATCTTCAGGAACTCTATGTCAACGAAAACCGAATTACCGATATCAACGGAATCAACGCATGTACATCCCTCACAACAGCAGTTCTTTCCTGCAATGATATCCGTGATATTTCCGCCTTGTCAAATCTGACAAGCTTAGATTATCTGGACCTTTCCGGCAACCGCCATTTGTCGCAGACAGAACCTTTATATGATCTGGATCATCTCCAGATTTTAAATATATCCAATACAAGTGTGTCCAAAAAACAGTACAGACAGCTTTGTAAAAAGCTGCCTGCCTGTAACATTATTTATTAAATTCTCTAATATCTTAAATTGGAGTATTATCACAGATTTGCAACATTTCGGCAAAAGATTCGAAAAAGTTCCGCTTTTTCCTTTGCACACATTATTGCTTATAAACACCATCCTTTGTGACATAAGCAATAATCTCTTTCATTGGCTCTACCGGTGTATCACTGTATTTATACGCTGTTTTAAGATACTGCACAGCCTGATTCAGCTTTTCTTCATCTGAAGCATAAAGGCGGGCAAGCACCTCTCCCTGCTTTACATATTCTCCGGTCTTGTGATAAAAACGAAGTCCGGCTTTCGAATCGATCCGGCTCTCCTTTGTCTCACGTCCGGCACCCAGAACTACTGATGTTTTTCCGCACTTTTCAGTGTCCATGGACTTAATATAGGCGGACTTTTTCATCACGAAATCTTTCTGATAAGGTGCTTTCTCAAACTTCTCCGGATGATAAATATAACTTTCATCGCCCCCCTGTGCCTTTACCATTGCGGCAAGCTTATCAATTCCCTTGCCGTAATCAATGGCATCCTCAACCATTTTACGGCTCGTCTCCAGATCGGCAATCTCACCCAGATACAGCATATATGCGGCAAACTCCACGCAGATCTGCCGAAAATCCTCCGGACCTTTTCCCTGCAGGGTTTCAATTGCCTCGACCACCTCGATGTCATTTCCAACAGCTTCGCCCAAAGGCACATCCATATTAGTAAGAATAGCAACGGTCTGCCTTCCTGCATTCTCGCCGATTTCCACCATTCGCTGTGCAAGACAGATTGCATCGTCAATATTTTTCATAAAAGCACCGCTTCCGACTGTGACATCCAGCACAATCTTGTCGCTGCCGGAGGCAAGCTTCTTACTCATGATCGAAGCAGCAATCAGCGGAATACTGTCAACAGTCGCTGTAACATCACGAAGTGCATAAAGCTTTTTATCCGCCGGCGCAATTTCTGCAGACTGACCGATCACGCTCAGCCCGATATCATTGACAATTTCAAAGAAACGTTCCTCTGAAATTGCTGTCTGCATACCCGGGATAGATTCCAGTTTATCAATCGTTCCCCCGGTGAAGCCAAGACCGCGTCCGCTCATTTTGGCAACTCTTCCTCCACATGCTGCAACTAACGGTGCGACTGCCAGCGTTGTCTTATCACCGACGCCGCCGGTACTGTGTTTGTCTACCTTAATGCCCTTAATTTGGGACAGATCAACCATATCACCGGACTTTGCCATACTGTCCGTAAAAACGGACAGTTCCTTTTCCGACATACCTTCATAATACACTGCCATCAAAAATGCAGACACCTGATAATCCGGTATTTCTCCTGCCACATAGCCTTCTACCATATATGTGATCTCTTCCGGAGTAAGTTCAGATCCTTTTTTCTTTTTGTCAATAATATCATACATTCTCATTGCCATTCCCCATTTCTATCCTTCCTGATAACAACATTTTACAACAAATCTCCGCCAAAGCTCAGTGGCAGCAATTCCTTCAACAGATACGTTTTGTATTCCTTCTCTGATTTTGCCAGTATGATCTGAAATGTCTCCGGATCACAAAACTCAGCCATCACCTGCCGGCATATACCGCATGGCGGGCAGAAATCCGGTTTTTCATTCTCCCGTCCTCCAACGATCACAATGCATGAAAAATCTGTTATCCCTTCCGAGACCGCTTTAAAAATTGCCGTTCTTTCCGCACAATTTGTCGCCGGATAACTGGAATTTTCAATATTACACCCCTGAAATGTTTCACCGTTTTTCGCTTTCAGACAGACCCCCACTTTAAAATGCGAATATGGTGTATATGCCTTTTCTCTCGCATCAATTGCTTTTGCGATCAATTCTTCCATAATCAATCACCATGCCTTTCATATTCTTATCCCTGCTCCAGTATTTTGACCAGACGGCTTGTTCCGAGCCGGTCCGCTCCCAACTCGACAAACTTTTCAGCATCGTCAAAGGAACTGATTCCTCCCGCTGCTTTAATCTTCACATGAGGTGCCACATTCTCCTTGAAAAGCCTGATATCCTCAAAGGTTGCTCCCGCTGTAGAAAATCCGGTAGATGTTTTAATAAAATCAGCACCACTTTCTGATACAACCTGACACATTTTAATTTTTTCTTCCCGCGTCAGCAGACAGGTTTCGATAATGACCTTTAATACATGATCCCCGCAAATTTGCTTCAAGGCTTTAATCTCATCCTTCACCTTATGAAATTGACTATTTTTCACATCACCGAGATTGATCACCATATCAATCTCGTCCGCACCGTTCTGAAGAGCATCCTCTGTTTCAGCAATTTTCACCTTTGTCGTATTATAACCATTTGGAAATCCAATCACCGTGCACACTTTTATTTTTCCGTTCAGATAGTCGGCAGCTCTTTTCACATAAGACGGTGGAATGCACACGGAAGCCGTATTGTATTTGATTGCCTGACTGCATATTCGCTCAATCTCCTCCCATGTTGCTGTCTGCGCCAGAAGTGTATGATCTACCTTCTCCATAATTTGATTTCTGTCCATAATCAACCCCCATTTCTTTTATTCACAAATATCTTTTTAAACAAATTTCAAATTCACATTTTCCTCTATTTCCAGTTTATACAATGTGCATATGTGTTGCAAGAAAAATAATTTAATCTTTCCATAATAATTATAAAATCTTAAGATTTAACACTTTTCACTGTCACATTTTCATATTATAATAGAATGAGAATCGGTTATACTATAATAATCGGTATATAATAATGCAAGGTAAAGGAAGCATGACAGGTAACATATCCACACGATAAGACCGGGCAGATGACTTATTGTCATGTAACCACGAAAGGATTTTTATGAAATTATTAACAATTACAATTCCCTGCTACAATTCACAGGAATATATGGAACATGCGATCAACTCCGCTCTGATTGGCGGAGACGATATTGAGATTATTATTGTCGATGATGGTTCATCCGATAATACATTACAGATTGCCAAGCAATATGAGGAAAAATATCCCTCTATTGTCCGCGCGATTCACAAAGAAAACGGAGGACACGGCTCTGCAGTTAATACCGGCATTGATAATGCCGAGGGTGTTTACTTTAAGGTGCTTGACAGTGACGACTGGCTTGACGCCTATAGTCTGCAGCGCGTTTTACAGCTTCTCCGCGAGATGATCACAGACGGCATCGGACTTGACATGGTCATTTCCAATTACGTTTATGAGAAGCCAAGTGTTCACAAGCATAAGGTAATGTCCTACAACATTGCTATTCCTAAGGATAAGGTGATCAGCTGGAAGGATTTCAGACATTTCAGAGTCAGCCAGAACCTTTTAATGCATTCGATCATTTACCGCACAAAGCTGCTCAGAGATTGTGGTTTAAGACTGCCGGAACACACATTTTATGTGGATAACCTTTATGCATACAATCCGCTTCCATATGTTAAGAAAATGTACTATCTGGACGTGGATCTGTACCGTTACTATATCGGTCGTGATGATCAGTCTGTCAATGAGGCCATTATGACAAAGCGTATCGACCAGCAGATCAAAGTCAACAAGCTTATGATCGACGCCTATGATCTGATGAACATTAAGGATTTTAAACTACGCAAATATATGATCAAATATCTTGCGATGATGCTGATTGTCAGCTCTGCACTTCTGGTCAATGAGGGATCACCGGAAAGTCTCCAGAAGCGTGACGATCTCTGGAATTACCTGCATAATAAAAATATTATTCTTTATAATATTATCAATCGC
Organism: Jutongia sp.; assembly: GCF_057878315.1. Lineage (NCBI taxonomy): Bacteria > Bacillati > Bacillota > Clostridia > Lachnospirales > Lachnospiraceae > Jutongia > Jutongia sp. Next base: position 86,726 of record NZ_DBLXSO010000005.1, read on the forward strand.
AGACGTCTCGGCAAAGTCATGCAGATGAAACACAAGTCCGGTCAGAAGATTATCATCCACGGATACCATATTTTCAACCGGATCTACGGATTTAACTAGAAACAGCATACCAGATTATTTGTACGTCGTATGTTGTTTCAAAAGATATTAATTCACAATTTACACAGGAAAATTCGTGTAAATTCACAATTGGAGTGATTTTATGCAATTACCATTATATTATAACGAAGAAGACGAATGGAATCGTGCACTGCTCCTGTACGACTCTGTTCTTCGAGAGATCAACACAAAGCTTGAGATATTAAACAACGAGTTCAAACAGGCACACCAATATAACCCGATTGAGCATATTACCTCCCGCATCAAATCGCCGGAGAGCATTGCCCGCAAAATCCGCAAGAAAGGTCTTGAACTGACTGTGGAGAACATCGTCAAATATGTGAATGACGTAGCCGGTGTCCGCATTATCTGTTCTTTTACGTCTGATATTTACCGGATTGCTTCTTCGATTTCCAATCAGGATGACGTTACGGTTCTCCGTGTAAAGGATTATATCGCAAATCCAAAGCCAAACGGATACATGAGTTATCATATGATCGTATCCATCCCGATTTTCCTGACAAATGATGTTATCGACACAAAGGTTGAGATTCAGATTCGTACGATCGCAATGGATTTCTGGGCAAGCCTGGAGCATAAGATTTATTATAAATTTGAAGGAAAAGCTCCTGCCGGTATTAAGGATGAATTAAAAGAATGTGCCAATATCATCTCCTTTTTGGATGAGAAAATGCTTTCGATCAACGAAAGTGTCAAGCACTACCACGAGGATTTCAACGGCGGCGTTGCCATGAGCAGCGACACCCCTCTCCCCGTTGTTTCTGCTGATAACACGGGATCCTCTGCCAACAGCCTGGACGCCCTAAAGTCTTATTATGGTTCTATCGCCGAGGATTAATAACAAGAAACACTTTCAATCCTGCAAATATGCAGGATTGAAAGTGTTTGTAGGATTGTGGGAATTATTTTGTTATGAAGCAATACATTTAAAATTCGTATACTTCTCTCTTATAGAATACGATACACCACATACGCCACAAACATCGTAGCCATCACACACCCATGTATGCGCTGCAGCTCATTATTCTTATAAGCAAATATCCACACACAAACTGCGCTGCAGCACAACGCAATCATATCATAAATTTCAGAAACCGATACCATGATCGGACTGATCACTGCCGCTGCACCGACCACAATTGTCAGATTAACGATGCTGCAGCCAATCACATTTCCAATGACATAATCCTGTTTTCCCTGTTTCCACGCAAAAACACTGATCCACAATGCCGGCAAAACCCCCATCATTATAGCAGCCGAATAATCCACAACACCTTCACTTACCGGCAGAGAAATCACATTTTTCATGCCATTCCATCCACAAGATAATAACAAGGAACCACATATGATCACAACGATACTGCATCCACATTTTAGTAACAAAGCAGACTCTATTTTCACATTTTCATTGTCTTTGACCATCTTCCTTGTGATTTTACCAGTCATATAAATATAATAAATGAAAAATATAATTAGTATAATTCCGTCAACCCTGCTTACCACCCGTACAGCACGTTTTCCATGAAACAAATAATCTGCACTCAAATATAAGACAACAATTGCAACAATGATCAAATAAGAAAATTCTCTCTCCATCGTTCCACGCGGAATTTTCATCTTCCCCGTCATTGCGCAAACTCCCAAGATCAAAAGAATCATAAACAGACTTCCCATAACAGAAGTTGTCATGACATTCTGTGTCTGATGCTGCTCTCCGCACAGAATTGCATTTACAATATTCCAGCCTGCAGCTCCTGAGATTCCAAGCAGTATTGCAGTATTGAACATCGAATTTTTCGTTGTTTTAGCAAAGCAGATACCCTGTTTTACCAGAATATCTGCTCCAACTATCTGTAATATAATTCCTGCTATGATTAAAAATACATACATCATATTTTCTTTTTAAACAAAGGACTGCTGTTTGTCTTTGCCTCTTCCAGCGCCTGTTGTTCCTCCTCAGACAAAATTACAAATGCCTCTCCATTTACTATTTCTTTCGTATATGTGTAGCATCCCTCATTTGTACTATGCATGGAATTGATCAGGAAACCATCGTTATCTGCTGTCAGCAGTACGAGTACAAAACTGAGCTTTCCACCTATCTCCTTAAATGCATCATACTTCACCAATCCAACCTTTTGGTATGCTTTTATCAGACGCGAATCAATATTCTCCAGCTGCTCATGAATATTCTTTGTATCCTCGGAAAGTTCATCAATAGCAGCGAACTTATCTAATATCGCCTTTTCCAGATTCTTTCCATTCTCTCCATCCATAAAAATCTTGTATTTTTTTCTGGTATTTGCATCCTTGATCATTGTAACCAGAAGCAGAATAAATAAAATGATAATAACTGCAGCCATGCCGATCACCACATAGCCCAAATCAATCCCAAATTGTTCAAACAGTTTCATGATTCATCCTCTTTTCTGTATATTTGCTATATAATTATTTCATTTTGTAGCATATAATGACGTTAGTGTCAAAAATAAATTTTACTGTTTCATTGCCATCATCATTGTCATGATGCGGTCAAATTCGTCAGCAGAGAAATATTCAATTTCTATCTTTCCTTTGCCTTTTCCCTTATTATTGATGTTAACCTTTGTACCAATCACAGACTTTAACTTTTCCTCATAATCTTTATAGATCAGTTCTGTCTGTGTGTCCTTTTCTCTCACTTCCTTGACCGGCTTCTTCTTATCTGCAAGATACTTTTTCACCATCTTCTCTGTTTCACGTACACTCATAGAATTGTCGAAGATCATGACTGCCAGCTTGTACTGCTCATCTCCATCGGATACACCAAGAAGTGCTCTGGCATGTCCACTCTTGATTTTATCTTCGATAATCATCTCACGTACTCTCTCATCCAGTTTCAGAAGACGAAGCGAATTAGTAATTGCAACACGACTCTTTGATACTCGCTCCGCCACCTCATCCTGTTTCAAATTAAAATCCCTGATCAGACGATCATAAGCTTCTGCTTCTTCAATGGCATTCAGATCTTCTCTCTGTATATTTTCGATCAATGCAATTTCCATCACCTGCTGATCCGAATAATCTTTTACAACAACAGGAATTTCTTTTACTCCTGCTTCCCTTGCAGCTCGCCATCTTCTTTCACCGGCAATGATCGTATAAAACCCCTTCTTTCCTTTTTGTACGATCAATGGTTCAATCAATCCATGCTGTTTAATAGATTCTGCAAGTTCATGAATCTTGTCCTCATTAAAATTCTTTCGAGGCTGATTATTATTCGGTTCAATCTTATTGATATCAATCGTATCAACCTCTTTGACAACTTCCTTTACAACCTGTTTCGTTTTCGTATTATCTCCGGATATCATTGCATCGATACCCTTTCCTAATCCCTTTCTTGCTGCCATTTTTATCCCCTTTTCTGACTTAATAAAATATTATTTATCTTCGTTCCTTATTTATAACGATCAATTACTTCCTTTGCCAGGTTTCGATAACTTACCGCACCTGCTGATTTTGGTTCATACATATTAATTGGCAAGCCATGACTTGGTGCTTCCGCAAGTCTGACATTTCTTGGAATAATCGTCTTATAAACATTTTGCTTGAGATTTTCTTTTACATTTTCAACAACCTCCATGGAAAGACATGTTCTTCCATCATACATTGTGAAAACTACACCCTCAATCTCGAGGTTTTCATTCAAACGATTCTTTACCAGATTAATTGTATGTATCAACTCACTCAGTCCTTCCAGTGCATAATACTCACACTGAATCGGAACAAGAACAGTATCTGCTGTGGTCATTGCATTGATAGTCAACATACTAAGAGAAGGTGGGCAATCAATAATCACAAAATCGTAATCATCCTTTACTTTGTCTACTTCTTTTTTCAAAATATACTCTCGTTCCTTGATTCCAACTAGTTCAATCTCCGCTCCGGCAAGATCGCGATCTGATGGAATTACAGACACATTATCCACTACTGATGGACTAATACAATCCCATATTGGTGCATAATTAATCATAAGATCATACACTGTTGCCTTTAAAGAATCCTTATCAAGACCCAATCCACTTGTTGTATTTCCCTGTGGATCAATATCGATTACCAGAACTTTCTTTCCTTTTTCCGCAAGACAGGCTGATAAATTGATCGAAGTGGTTGTTTTACCAACACCACCCTTTTGATTTGATATTGCAATTACTCTACCCATTAATTCTCATCCTTATCCTTTCTGCACGTTTTATGTTTCACGTGAAACAT